>JASKKU010000022.1 GCA_030154045.1 Candidatus Woesearchaeota archaeon | reverse complement strand
ATGATATTCAATTCGTCAAGCACCTCTCTAACTCTGTCCATTTGTTCGCTTGAAAAACCATCTGTAGGCTCGTCAAGTATGATAACATCTTTGGTTTTTATATCCGATAACAAGTCATTTATTACTTGGTTCAATGCTAATCTATAAGCTAAAGCAATGCTGGTTTTCTCACCGCCAGAAAGGTCAAATATAGAGGCATCATAACCATTCTGTCTGACCCTAGGTGAGAATGATAGGTCTAGGTCTACTTTAATATTCTCTTCATCAATCAACTTAGATAACCAACTTTTGAACAAGTCATTAAACCTATGGTAAACTCTAGCAAATAAGTGCTTTTCTATGTTCTCAACCATTGGGTTAAAAGTTTCAGAAAGCCAGACTAACATTCTATTTATTTCATTTAGTTTGGTTATCGCTTTTTCTTTTTCTTCTATTTCTTTGATTAGTTTTTTGATTTCATCATTAATCTGAGTTAACATTTCATTCTTGAATTCTTTTTCAGAGAGCACTTTGCTTAATTCCTGTTTGACTTTTAAGAATTCATCTTCATAAGGCTTGAGTTCTTCAACCTCTTTTTCAAGATTTTTCTTTTGTTCAGAAAGCTCAATCTGTGTTTGATTGAGTTCTTTGACTTTTTCTTTTAATTGAGAAATCTTTGACAGATTTTCACTTATTCGTTTTTCTTTCTCTTTAATTGAGATTTGCTTCTTTTCAATAATGTTAATTGTTTCAAGTTTGTTTTCAAGTTCTGAAAGTAATTTCTTTTTTTCTTGAAGGTTAACTGATTCTAGTGCTTTAAGCTTGGTTTCAGTTTCAGATTTTTTGTTTAACAAACTCTCTTTTTGCGAGAGTTCTTTTTCAAGTTGGATTTTTTGCTGTTCTAAGTTTTTAACCTGTTCAGAAATTTTTATGGCTGTTTCATACTTGTTTTTTAAAATGCTTATTTCTTGTTCTAAAGAGTCAATTTGTTTATTAATCTCTTCAACTTCTTCTGATAACTTTTTGTTGAGATTCTCAATTTCTTCAATTTTTGAGCTATTGTCTGTTTTGATTTTTAGTTTATGCTCTTCATTTACTTCTTGCAGACAGGTTGGGCAGACTTTTAGTTCTGAAATCTTATTAATTATCTCTGAGAACTCTTTTATTTTGCTGTTGTTTGAGTATATCTTTTTATCAAGTTCTTGTTTTTTATCAAGCAATTCTTTTTTAGTTGTTTCCTTGGCATTTATTTGTTGTTTCAATGCTTCTGGGGATTCTTTTAGACTTTGTTTTAATTCGCTGAGCTGCGAAGCAATTGACTTGACTTGAAGTTCATCTTTGTTAATCCTTTCCAATTGAGAATTGATGTTCTCTAGTTCTTTTTTTAAAGAATTAATGTTAATTACATATTGATTAATTTCTTCGTTTAACTGCTTGCTCTTCTGAGAAATCTCGTTCTTTTCTTCTATTGAGATGTGGTACCTTGAAATTTCTTCTTTTAATTCCTGAATCTCTTTATTTAATCGCTCGTTTTCTTCTTTTTTTGAGGTTATGTCTTTTGCTATTAACTCAAGTTCTGATTGTATTTTTGAGGTAAGTTTGTCCAGTTGATTTACTTTTTGTTCTTTTTCTTTTAGTGTTTTGATCTTTTCATTGAATTGGGATTCCTTTTCTTGAAGCTGTTTAATTTTGTTATCAAGTTCTTTTAAACTTGATTCTATTTCTAAAAGTTTAGCTTTTTTGTCTTTTAGTTCCTCTTTTACTTTATCAAGATCAGAGGTGTAACCTTCAAGATAGTCTCTTTTTTCTTTTAACAATTGTTTTAGTACAGTTGAGTTGTCTCTTATTCTTTTGTATTTTTCTATCTGGAAGAGTTTTCTAAATGTTTCTTTTCTCTCATCGTCGCTCATGTTGAAAATCTGTTTCATCTGTTCTTGAGGCGTGTAAACAGTAAACCTGAAGATTGGAGATTTTGATTTTGTGGATAATTCTGAAGGATAATTTAGCAATTCTATTATTTTTTGTTTGAGTTCTGTTGGACTTAGAATGCTTTTTACTCCGTTTACGATTATGTAACCATTATCTTGTTTTATGCTGTTTTTTAGTCTTTTTAGGTTTCTTCTTATGATTACTTCTTTATTTTCTATGATTGCTTTTAGTTCAACAAATCCTGTGGATTCTCCCCTTCTCAAGAGAGAGCTGGCTTTTAGTGAATCGTTGCTTGTCCCTGTGCCGAATAACGCAAATTCTATGGCTTGAAGGATCGTACTTTTGCCTGAGCCTATGTCGCCAAGAAACAGAGTTTTGCCTTCTGGAATCTCAATCTCTGTGGTATCTTTATAGCTTCTGATGTTCTTTAATTTTATGGATTTAATTATCATTGTTTGTATGTTACTTTATTTTATATTTAAAATTTTGTTTAATATTTCAGAAAGCTCTTTTGTTGATTTTGCAAAGTATTCAGGATTGTTATATATGATATCTTCTTCTGTAGAAAAACCATCACATACTCCAATAATTTTGAGTCCTTTTATTCTTTGAGCGTATTCGATGTCATCAACGCCGTCAGTTATAAAAACGCATTCGTTTGGCTTGAGTTTATGCTTTTTTAGGATATTTCTTATTCTCTCATCTTTATGATGAAATAGAGATGAACCATTTATCTCGTTAAAGTATTTGAGAATATCGTGTTTTTTTAGGACTTTTTTAATAACGCTCTTAAAGTTATTTGAAATTATTATAAGCTTGATACCTTTTTTGTTTAGTTCTTTGACGAGAGATTTTATGCCGTATTTCAAATCTGGGTCAAAATTCTTTGAAAACACTTTGAATGAGTAAATTAAAACCAATAACTTCTTGAATATGCTAGGATTATATTTCTTAAAGAAATCCATAATTGTCTTGTTTTTCATAGACCTGAATTCCTTGATGTCTTTTATCTCTTTAACCTTGAACTTCTTTAAGATTCTATTCAGGTTTTCAAACGCATAGTCTAAAGAATCAGCGATTACTCCATCAAAGTCAAAAAGGACAGCTTTTATCATACTAAGTTTGATTCTATATCTCTTTTTAAATTTATTGAATTTGTTCTTTGAGTTTTTTGAAAAAGTATTTTAATGAGAGCATTTTTTAGGTATTTAATGAGTAAAAGTAACCCGCTCACTTGTGAATATTATGTAACTTATAGGTGCAACTCGAGATGTAGTTTTTGCAATATTTGGAAAAAATCTTCAGAAGAGCCAAGTTTTGAAACACTTAAGAAAAATCTTATGGACTTAAAAAGACTAGGTGTGAAGATAATTGATTTTACAGGAGGAGAACCTCTGCTTTACAAGCATATTGTTGAAGCTTTTTCCTTGGCTAAAGATTTAGGTTTCAGGACAACATTGACAACAAATGGGACTTTATATAAAAACTATGGATTGAAACTTAAAGGCTTGATAGATATTCTGAATATATCCTTAGACACTCTTAACAAAGAAAGATATAAAGAGATTCGAGGTATTGATGCATTAGATAAAGTTTTGGAATCTATAGATTTTGCTCGCAAAATTGGAGAGAAAATATATCTCTTGAAGACTGTTTCTGATGACGATTTTGATGAATTAGATGATTTAGTTAAGTTTGCTCAATTAAAAAGGGTTACTCTAAAACTAAATCCTGTTTTCGTTTATTTTGATACAAAAAACAAGAAATTCTCTCTCTCTTCAAAAACCATAAATAAAATTAGAGAGCTTGCTAAAAAACCATATGTCATTGCAGATTTTGCTCATTATTCTTTTATTGAGGATGGTAGCAATAATAAGGATAAGCCAGTTTGTAAGGCTGTAAGCCGAGTTTTAACGATTAGTCCAGATAACAGGTTGTTGTTGCCTTGTTATTATCATAAATTTAAAGAAATTGAGATCAGGGACAATCTCTATGAGCTTTGCTTTTCAAAGGAAGTTCAAGATGAAATAAAGAATGTTGGCCGTTACGATTTTTGCAATGGTTGTTACATTAACTGTTATTTTAGGTATTATCTCTATGATAATCCAAAATATTGGTTTGATTTTCTTAGAGCTTTGCAGAAGCAGGTTGTTGAGCATTATCTGAGAAGGTAATGTTTAAGGTTTTATTTCTTTTAATCTGGAAACTAAGAATCTTGCAAGTTTAGGGCTCAATAGGCTTGCCTTGTTCTGGATAAAGTCATAGACCCATTTTATGAATTTCTCGTCAAATTGGTTATAGCCATCAATCAACTCAATCATCTTTCGTTTTTGGTCAGCTGTGGCATCTATTTTGTCTGCGATTGCGATGAATTCTAATTTCATTAATTCTCTGTTCTCTTCCTGCTCGAATTCTTTTTGTTCCTCTAACTCTTTCCAGAACTCATCATAGGAAAAACTTTCTTTTAATGTTTCAATATCAACTTTTTTGTTTTTGTATCGTCTTGAAATATCTACTAATATTTTTTGGTGCAGTTCTTTTAAGAACTTTAGCCTGTCCTCCATCCTGAAAATGTCAGTTTTACCTTCTAAAACTAGTTTTGTAGCAAAAGGACTTGGGAACGGCAAGCTTATTTGTTCAACAGTTATTTTCTTGTCTTTTATATCATTAAATACTTTGATAGCATTTTCAATGTCCATTAAATCTTCAAGAACTTCTCGTTTAGCTTCTTTAAGTATAGGAAAATCTTTGAAGTTTTCTGTCAAGTATTTTAGCAGCCTTTGAGATGAAAACTGTTGTCTTGAAACACTTTTTGTATGGCCTTTATAACTTCTTAAAATCATTAAGCTTCTAACTGCGCAATTCCTGAATCTTCGTTTTAATACTTCAGTATTTTCAATAGCCTTTTCCATAAGTTTTCTTATATCCTGTAACGCAAGAGATTCAAGAGGTTTTCCCAAGTTTAGCTTCTTTTCAGAAGAGATATAAAAACCGTTGTCAGAAATGCCTATATTGAGTTTTGTTTTGTTTTTAACATAAAGATAAAAAGCAACAGCCCTTGACATTACATCATTTACTCTTCTTCCGAATATGGTGTGGAATACAGCATAATGCAATTCACCATCGTTGAAAGTTTCAATGATTACTCTTTTATCGTGCGGAATCTTGGAGAACATAAACTGTTCATACATATATGTATAGATTGCAGAAGCGGCATTGTTATCAACATAGAGGTATTTCTTTATGAACTTGAGGATTTCTTGTTTGCTCTTTTTTTGTTCGAGCATTTCGTTAACATATCTTCTAAACTTTGAGATGTCTAAAGCGATATCAAAACTTAGGGGCAACATTTCAGAAATCCATGATGGGATTGTTGGAGGTCTTCCTATACTGGTTTTTACTACAGCAGTATTGCCTCGACTATACCTAAATTCATAAGTGCTTCCGCCTAGTACAAAAACATCTCCAGGCCTTAACCTTTCAAGGAACGCTTCATCTAAGTAACCTATAACCTTATTACCTAACTTCACTCTTATTCTGGCTTCATCAGGGATTGTACCGACATTTGTCATGAATAAAACTCGGGATAATTTTCCTCTTGTCTTTAGGGTGTTATCCTCAAATCTGATCAGTTTAGCATAAACATTACTTTCTTCTAATGATAAACTTTCGCCAGTCAAGTAGCCAATAACTGAGTTGAAGTCTTCTCTTTTTAATGTGTGATAACTGTACGAACCTCTAATTATCTTGAAGAGTTCATCTTCGAGGATGCTTTCATTGATTAAGAAACCATAAATCATCTGGCTTAAAACATCTAATGCATTCCGAGGAATATGCACTTTATCTATCTTTTTTTCAATAGCATCTTTTAGAATGATAGAACATTCAACTAAATCATCTCTGTCTAGAGTGACAAGCCTTCCTTTAGTTATGCTATGTAATTGGTGGCCGCTTCTACCGCATCTTTGCAGGGCTCTCGCAACAGATTTTGGGCTTGATAATAGAACTACAATATCAATATAACCTATATCTATGCCTAGTTCCAAAGAGGTAGAAGAAACAACGCATTTAAGCTGGCCTTTTCTTAGTTTGTCTTCAACATCAAGTCTAATGTCTTTTGAAAGAGAGCTATGATGAGCCGCAATTGTATTGTCTGTGTAATATTTAGGAAACATTGTTTTCAGAGTATCCACAACTCTTTCTGTTGACGCTCTTGTGTTAGTAAATATCAAAGTGGTTTTGTGTTCTTGGATTATGTTATGTAATAAGGCGTATAATGCCTTATGTTGCGTTTGGTAATCTGTGTAAATATAATCATTAACAGGACTTATGACTTTTAAGTCGAGTTGTTTTATGAATTGGACATCAATGATTTTGCAATTTCTTGGCTGTTCACCATTAAAACCCACAAGAAACTTTGCGATTTCTTCTATGGGCGAAACTGTAGCAGATAACCCTACTCTTGTCAAAGAATAATTGTTTAATCGGTCTAAAAACTCAATGGCTAAAGATAACATAGTGCCTCTTTTGTTTTCTGCTAAAGCGTGAATCTCATCAACAATCAGCCAATCAACTTTGTTTAGTTTTTCTCTGAATCTTTTTGCGCTTAGAACAATTGAAAGTGTTTCAGGCGTCGTGATTAAGATATGAGGAGGTTTCTTGAGCATTGCTGATTTTTCTGAGGCTGAAGTGTCGCCGGTTCTTGTTGCTATTCTAATCTCTTGCATTTTTTTTGAATGTTTCTTGAAAAGTTCCTGTATCTCCTTTAGAGGTTGTTTTAAGTTAAACTCAATATCGTAATTTAAGGCTCGCAATGGGCTTACATAAACAGCATATATCTTATCCTCAAGTATGCCTTTCTCAGCAGAATCAACCAATTCATTGATTATAGATAAGAATGCAGTTAATGTTTTGGTTGCACCAGTTGGCGCTGATATTAAGACATTGTTTCTGGAATGGACTTCTAGTATGCCATATTTTTGAGGGAGAGAGAACTCTTTAAATCTTGAGAAAAACCATTCCTTAACAATAGGATGCAGGATTTTAAGTATATCCTCTGTTTTATCAGGATGTTTCTTGAAGCGAATCATATTTTAGAGAAAAGAGATTGGATTTAAAAAGTTAATTAAGTTTTGAATTATATTAATAAATTATTTGAAATTGTTTAAACCTTAATTAAACTTTAACAATTGGTTCAATCTTGACGCTTGAAGGCAAAGTTCCAAATTCACAGTCTTTACAGGTTGGGTCCAATGGTATATAACCTTCTTTGTTATCATACTTTGAGCTTTTCTTTAACTTTGCTTCAATAAATACATGGTTTTTGATTATCACATATCTTGAATCTATGCCTACATGATGATAAAGTGAGGATAACAATACTGCAAAACCGTCACAATCTGCAGAACCAGATTTTAAGGTTATTTGAGGAGGTTCTATGAATTCTGTTTTTGAAGGATCAGGTATGTATTGGATATTATCTCTAACAAAGTAGTAGAGCGCTTTAGCATAGCACAATTCATTATTTCCATCTTTGTACGGGCAGGCCTTGGAGGCAATATAATCTGCGATAACCTTTATCTCAGGGTAGGTCTTTGATCTGTAAGTTATAAGTTGTTCTAAGGTGTTGCCAGTATTATCAACTGTTGAAAGATTAAGGTTTTTCAACAATCCTTGATTGTTCAATTCTTCTAAACTTGGAATCCTTACTGGTTTGTTTTCAGGTTCAAAAATTGTTGATGGTATTACAAAAAAGAGAATTATGGATATAGCAATAAACAGAGCAATCATTTTTATGAAAAAACCACTGTTTTTATTTTCTAATTCCTCGCTTATTTCCAACTCGTTAGACTCTTCTAAGTCTTGAGTATGAGGTAAACCTTTATCTTTATATTCAATTTTATTGTATTCTATCTTGTTTTTTTCGTTGTTTTTTTGATTTTCCATTCTTTTCCACTGGTTTAAAAAACTATAAATCAACAAAAACTGTTGCTGAATAAATATTGTTTTTTTTGTTTATTGACAAATTATGCAAAGTTATGGCTTTTACTAAATTTAAGCCTTTATTCTCTTGATAAGGTTCGCCGAAAACTTTTGCTTCTAGTTTGTATTTTAAGTCTTTGTTATTTTTATCCTCGTTTATGTTAACCTTAACTTTTGAAAAGAACATCTCATTAATTTCTGATTCAGCTATTAATGTTGATAGAAAACTGTAAAGTAAGCTTTCAATAGTTTTGTCTTTCAAAGTGATTGAGACTTCATTGTTACCTTTAAGTTCTTCAACTTTTGCAATTAAAGAGAATAAAGCTAAGGCTGAATTCTCAAATAATTCATTTAAGGTTGTGCCATAAGCAATAAAGCCTGCATCTGACGGCAAATCATCAAGGTATTCGAATTTTTTCATTTTTTTATTTGAAAAATAAACTTGTCCTTGTTTTTATTCCCTTCTATTTTTATTTGTTTTTATTTTTCTTTTTGTTTCATAATCTTTAAAAACTATTTTGTTTAAAAAATGTTTAGGTAAAATACATTTTCCAAAAACTTTTTATATATCGGCTTTTTTGAGCCAGTATCTTAAGAGGGGTTTAATCCGCGGATGGTAATATGAAAAAGGACAAAAAGGTCAATATCTATAAACCATTAGCTTTTGTTTTGTTGATTTTGATTCTGACGGAATTGCAGCTTAAATTCGATGTATTTTCTGGCTTACATTTAACGAATATTAAGGGCATCTTTGGTTCAAGAGATGTGATTGCAATTGTTAATGGAGAAAAAATCTCTGAGAGCGAGTTCAATGCAACTTATGCTAGTTTGAGATCAACAAACTCCAATGTTACAGAATATGATATCCTTAAACTGTTGATTGAACAAAAGGTTTTAGTGAGTAAAGCTAAAGAGTTAGGCATCTCTGTTAATGATTCAGAAATAGAGCAGTATCTTGATATGTACATTCAACAAGTTGGTGGTAAGGATTCTTTTGATAGCACTTTGGAATCTTTGGGTCTTTCAGAAGATTTATTTAAGCGAATGTTGCGCGAACAAATATACATCCAAAAATTGTTTGAACAATATTACTTTGACATGGTAAATATAAGTGATGAAGAAGTTGACTTGTTTGTTGAACAGCAGTTTGGTTCAAAGGATGCATTGAATGAATCTGTTAAGGCTAGCTTAAAAGAGGCACTTCTTGCTCAGAAAAGAATAGATTTTATTCAGAAGGTTGTTGATGATTTAGTTAAACACGCAAAAATCAAGTTCTTGAAGAAAGGTTTTGGTTCAGAGTTGTTTGAAATGCAATTAGATAGCTCAGAGTTGCAACCAACTGTTGAACCTTCAGGTATGAATAACGAGACTGAAAATAGTAAATCTCAAGAAACTGCTCCTGTAGAAGCAAATACTGAAAATAATAACAATAATGAAAATAATAACTTAGGTGACTCCATAAAAGAATGTATAAAGACAAAGTTTTCAGAGGATATTGACTTTTTTGTTATCTGTGATGACTGTGATATGTTTAATTCATTTTTTAAGGATAAAGAGGCCAAGGCTTACATAGATAAACCAAACGACAAGACTATTGCGATGATTAAGGATTGCTTGTCTTCAGTTTACCAAGGATATGTCCCAGAGGTCATTTGTTTAAATAATGGAAAGTCATTGATAGATAATTTTGATTCGCAACTTGAATCATTTTTTGAAAGATGTATCCAAGCTTAACTGATGATTTAAATTTTTTAAATTAAATTTATACTCCTTAAGTTATGGAGAGGTTAGGTGAAAAAATGGTTGAAAAAAAGAAACCTAAAATTAAATACAAATCGAAGATTCTTAAAGAAAAAGAAGAAAAGAAGTCTGTGTCAAATGAAAAATCTTCGAAAGTGAATAAAAATTTAGATAAGAATAGTGAGCATCAAGAAAAACACGAAACACAAAAGTCTCATAAATCCGAGCATAAAGAAAAAGAGCACAAAGTTATGACTCAATCTGAGCATAAGTCTCATAAAGCCGGGACTAATGAAGAACTTAAAAATAAGGCAAGTAGAAAAAAGAAGATTAATATTTGGGCAGTTATAGCTTTTATTGAATTGATAATCTTGATTTTCTTGTTGGTTTATAATCCAAATTCGGGTTTGGATATTAAAAAAGATATACAGCAGGGCAAGCCATTAATAGACAATGCTGACAAAAAAGCAAGCGTTGATTTCTATGTTATGTCTTACTGTCCTTTTGGTAATCAAGCAGAGGAGTTCATTTATGATGTATATAAAAAGATGAAGGATGAAGTTTCCTTTAATCCAAAATATGTTATTTATACAAATTATGGTGGGGGTAGTGATAAATATTGTATAAAGGACCCAAGCGATGGAAAGACATACTGTTCTATGCATGGAATCCAGGAATTACATCAGGATATTAGGGAGATGTGTGTAGCAAAGTACTTTGGTATGGATAAATGGTTTGAGTTTGCTATTGCTATGAATGATAAGTGTAACTCAGCAAATGCTGATAGCTGCTGGGAAGATGTAGCTAAAGACCTAAACTTAGATGTTGATAAGATTAAGGAATGTGAAGAAAAAGAAGGTCTTGACCTTGTTAAAGAGCAATATGCCTTGAATCAGAAGTATGGTGTTAGGGGTTCACCAACTATTTTTGTTGATGAACAGCCATATACTGATTCAAGAACGGCTGTAAGCATGATGCGAGTTTTATGTAATTTAGATTCTTTGAAGGATTCGGAAAATTGTAAAGATCTCCCAAAATGTGCAGCAGATTCTGATTGTCCT
>JASKKU010000005.1 GCA_030154045.1 Candidatus Woesearchaeota archaeon | reverse complement strand
CATCAATCATCCCAAAAACAACATCTCTGAATCTCAAGAATTCTCTTTTTCCCCTGCTTACAGGTTTGTTTGGTTTAAGCACGATTCTTTTCTCATTTAGTTCAAAAATCCCTGAACAGAAACCTGAGCCAGTTAACCTTAAATCTAATGATTTGGCGAAATGTTCACTATTGTCCATCATAACAGGTAGTTTAACAGGCACTCTGCCAGGTGTTAGCACCTCACAATCATCCATGTTAGCAATGACCTTATTAAATAAAGAAAGCATTGAAAAGTATTTAATCATAAGCGGGGGCATAAATACCATAAATTTCTTGATTAGTTTGTTTGTTTTTTACTTGTATCAAAAATCAAGAAATGGTTCAATAATAGTGGTTAAAGAAATTCTTAGCAAAATGACATTAAACAATCTATTACTCTTCTTACTTATCTCTTTATTTACTGCGAGCATAGCCTATTTTCTTGGGAAATTTCTGCAAGTTTTGTTTTTAAAGATAATAACTAAAATAAATTACTCTTTGATAACTTTTGCTTTGGCTTCATTTTTGTTAATCCTTACCTTTCTTTTTTCAGGTATTCTTGGTTTTTTAATCCTTATAGCATCAACAAGTTTAGGTGTTTTGGCTCTAAGACTTAAAGTTAGCAAGAGGGTTTTAATGAATGTAATTTTAATACCTGTGTTATTGTACTTCTTTTAGAAATAAAATAAAAAACTAAATATTAAGATTGAAGAACTTTTATAGCTTCTTCTGCACTTTGATTTTCAAACACTATTTTTCTAACAGCTTCAGCCATTTTTAGAGGTTTCTCGTGCTGCCAGATGTTCCTTCCAATAATCATTCCAGCAGCTCCAGCATTCATCACTTCTTCAACATTTTTTAAGAAGATAAAATCAGCTCTTTTTGAACCACCAGCCACGGCAACTTTTGTTCTACCGGCATTCTTGACAAGCCATTTAAAACCTCCAATATCTCCATTGTAATGCACTTTGACAACATCTGCTCCTAACTCTAAGCCTACTCTTGCGGCATAGGCTAAAATCTCTGTACTCATAGGATCAGGAACATTTTTTCCTCGCGGATACATCCAAGCAATTACAGGAACCTTCCAATTTCTGGCTTCCTCAACAATTTGCCCAAATTCCTTAAACATCTTGTGTTCGTGTTCACTGCCTACATAGATCGTATAACCAACTGCAACAGCACCTAAGGCAATTGCTCTTTTTACAGAACAATTGCTTAAAGAGATAGGGTCTCCATTAACTAGTCTTGTTTTTCCGTTTAGTTTAACAATAAGATTAACCTTGTCTTTAAAATCAGAGTAATACTTCTCTGCAATTCCAGGTTGTACAACTAATCCTGTAAATCCAGCATCAATTGCAAGCCTGAAAATAAACTCTGGGTTACAATTGTCTAGATTAAAGTCTATGGGACCATGCTCCAATCCTTGATCGTAAGCTAAAGCTAAAATTTTGTTATTAACAAAAATGCTTTTCATTATTATTCACCACAGACTTGCTTTTCAGTTTCCTTGACTAAAAGCAGAGTCTTTAAAACAGTGTCAGGGTTTAACGACATTGAATCAATTTTTGATTCTACTAAAAACTTAGCAAAATCAGGGAAGTCTGACGGCGCTTGACCGCAGATTCCAATATATTTGCCTTTGCTCTTAGCAACATCTATGACTTTCTTAATCATTCTTTTAACAGCTTCATTTCTTTCATCATAAATGAATGAAACTAACTCGGAATCTCTATCTAAACCAAGTGTTAACTGAGTCAAGTCGTTGCTACCAATACTGTAACCATCAAAAACATTCAAGAACTCATCTGCCAGAATAACATTGCTTGGAACTTCGCACATTGCATAAACTTCTAAACCATTTTCATGCTGCACCAAACCGTTTTTCTTCATTTCATCAATAACTAAATGCGCTTCAGTAACAGTTCTGCAGAATGGAACCATTACAGCAATATTGTTCAAACCCATCTCATTTCTCACTTTTAGCAGTGCTTTGCATTCCAAACCAAACGCTTCCTTATACTTTGGATGATAGTACCTAGAAGCACCTCTCCAACCAATCATCGGATTATCTTCCTTGGGCTCAAATAACTCTCCACCAATAAGGTTAGCATACTCATTAGATTTGAAATCAGAAAGCCTTACTATAACCTTCTTTGGATAGAATGCTGAAGCAATCATAGCAATTCCATAAGCTAATTTATCAATGAAGAACTGCTTCTTGTCTTCATAACCATAAGTCAACTCATCAATTGTTTTCTTTAGCTTTTCATCAGTAATTGAGTGATAATGTATTAATGCTAGTGGATGTATTTTGATGTACGAGTTTATAATGAATTCTTCCCTTGCAAGCCCAACACCTTGTACAGGCAAACTTGCCAGAGAAAACGCTAAGTCAGGGTTCCCCAAATTAATCATGATTTTAGTCTTTGTCTCTGGAATCTCTCTTAAATCAACCTTGTTAACTTTATACTTTAATATGCCTTCATAAACAAAACCATCCTCTCCTTGTGAACAATCCACAGTAACTTCTTGACCTGATTTCAAAACTTCAGTTGCATTCTCTGTACCAACAATGCAAGGAATACCCAACTCTCTTGCTACAATTGCAGCATGACAGGTTCTGCCGCCTTTGTTAGTAATAATTGCTGATGCAACTTTCATAATAGGTTCCCAATCAGGGTCGGTCATCTCAGTTACTAAAACCTCACCAGGTTTGAAAGAAGAGATTTCATTGACATGCCTTATAACATTAACCTTACCAGCGCCTATTTTGCTTCCTATGCTCATACCTTTTACTAAAACTTTGCCTTTTTCTTCAAGCTCGTAAGTTTCTAGTATGTTCTTGTTCTTTGTTGAGTGCACAGTTTCGGGCCTTGCTTGAACAATAAACAACTGTCCAGTTATGCCATCTTTTGCCCATTCAATATCCATTGGTGTATATTTTCCTTTTCTCTGCGAATAATGCTCTTCAATAATTACAGCCCATCTTGCAAGTGTTAAAATCTCATCATCTGTTAAAACGAACTTCCTTCTCAAACTTTTTTCCACAGGAACATTCTTAACTCTCTTATTGTCGTCGCTATAAACCATTTTAAGTTCTTTGCTGCCGACTTTCTTTGAAATTATTGCTTTATAACCTTCCTTTAAAGTAGGTTTAAATACATAATACTCATCAGGATTAACCCTTCCTTGAACAATGTTTTCACCTAAGCCATAGATTGCTGTAATAAAAACAACATTCTCAAAACCGCTCTCTGTATCAATGGAGAACATAACTCCAGATGACGCTAGATCAGACCTAACCATCTTTTGAACGCCAACGGATAATGAAATTGAAAAATGGTCAAATCCTTTATCTTCTCTATATGAAATTGCTCTATTTGTAAATAGAGAAGCCATACATTTTTTGACAGATTCTAAAAGCATACTTTTTCCTCTGACATTAAGGTATGTTTCTTGCTGGCCGGCGAAAGAAGCATCTGGCAAGTCTTCAGCAGTCGCAGAACTTCTTACAGCAACATCAGTGTTTTCTCCGTACTGCAAACATAAATGCCCATAAGCTTCAGTAATGCTGTCAGCTAGATCTTTTGGGAGTTCTCCATCGAGAATTAATCTTCTGATCTCTTCTCCTCTTCTTGCTAAGTCATTCACATCATTCTTATTTAAGCCTGATAATATATCTCGGATTTTATTTTTCAGATCATTATGTTCTAAATAATATTGGTATGCTCTTGCAGTTATAGCAAAACCATTTGGTACATTAACCCCTTTTGAAGTTAGGAATCTGTACATTTCTCCAAGGGATGCATTTTTGCCACCAACTAAAGGTACATCATTAACATCTATCTGGTCAAACCATAGAATCAAAGCATTATTCTTATCCATTTTTTATCCTCCGTTTTAAATAAGATTTTAATTTTTGTTAGGGTTTTTTAACTAAATTCTTTATTTTGAAAAACAGCTTTTGATATTATTTAAGCTTTTTTTTCTATTCAAGAATTACAAAAATCACGTTCTCTCAATAATTTTTAAGTTTTATGAATTTTTGATTGTTAAAATATTACTATGCTAAGCTAATATGCTAAAACATAAGAGCCAATTGAACATTAAACTCTTTCAGTTATGTAAGTTTAACAAATTTTATAAATACTGAATATGATTTTCCTCTTGTGAAACCGGAAGACAGAGCTGTAATTAAACTCAGGAATGTTTACAAGATTTATAAGATTGGAGAGAACGAAGTTAAGGCGCTTAGAGGTGTCTCTCTAGACATTAATCAAGGGGAGATGGTTGCGATATTGGGTCCTAGTGGCGCTGGCAAAAGCACCTTAATGAATATGGTTGGTTGTTTGGATATTCCTACAAAAGGGGATATCTATTTGTTTGGAAAAAACATTGCTCATCTTCATGAATCAGATTTAGCAACCCTAAGAGGTAAAAAGATTGGATTTATTTTTCAGCAGTTTAATTTGATACCCTACTTAACAGCTCTAGAAAATGTGACTTTACCAATGCTTTTTCAAGGTAAAAGCAGAAAGGAAAGAATTAAACGAGGTTTAGAATTATTAAAAATCGTTGAACTTGAAAATAGGGCAAATCATAAACCAAATGAACTTTCAGGCGGTCAACAGCAGAGGGTTGCAATTGCAAGAGCTTTAGCAAACGACCCTGATATAATTTTGGCTGATGAACCAACTGGTAATTTAGATACAAAAACTGGAAGTACCATAATGGATTTCCTTAAAGACTTAAATAAAAGATTTAAAAAGACAATTGTTATAGTAACACATGACCCTAGAATTGGCAATCAATGCCAGCGTCAAATTTTCATCAAGGATGGTCAAATAGTTGATGCTCTTTGAGGTGGTCTCATGAAAGAAGATAAAAAACAAAAAATGATGAAGTTCTTAATAACAGCATTAGTTGTGCTAAGTTTATTTATGCAGCTATCGTTATCCTTTGCAGTAGATTCTGGGGAAGAGTATGAGTTAGAGTTAATGCATTATGAACCTTTCCCTGTAAAATCAGGCCAGGAGTTTGAAGTGTGGTTTAAAATAAAGAACCTAATGCAAGATGAAGTTAAACCAGTAATCGTCCAAGCCGTTGATGAATTTCCATTCCAAGTTATTGGAGATAACCAAGTTGAAATTGATGAGTTAAGGCCAAGAGATTACTATACATTTAAATTCAGATTTAAAGTTAATGATGATGCTACACAAGGAGAAAATAAGCTGTATCTTAAAATCAAATATGGCAATGACGCTTTTGTCAAGAAAGGTTTTGATGTTTTAATAACATCCCAATCACCTTCTGTGGATATAAAAGACATTGAAACACAACCAGAAGAAATTGTTCCTGGTAAGGAATTTAAACTTAAAGTTTACTTATCCAACTCAGATAAAAGCGCTATTAGAAACTTAAAGGTAAGTTTAGATTTGGATAACCTACCTTTTTCCCCATTGAAAAGTTCAAACTCAAAAACCTTTGATTTACTAGAAGCTAATGAACAAGTTGCAGCAGAGTTCAATCTGATTGCTGATGCTAGCACTAGTCCAGGAGTCTATAAAATTCCTCTAACTTTGCAATATGAAGATGTTTTGGGTAATACATTTACATCAACCCAATTGATTGGAGTCCTTTTAAACGATGTCTTGGATAACAATATCGAGCCTATAATAGGAAATGCCAATCTATTATTAAACAAGGAAAGCGATATAGATATCAAGTTTGTAAACAAAGGTTTAAGCGATGTTAAATCCCTAATTGTTGAACTTTTAGATTCGCCAGATTATGATATCGTTGGTTCAAACAAGGAGTATATTGGTTCCATTAAAGGAGATGACTATGATTCAGCTGATTTTACGATTGTGCCAAAAAAATCAGGGAAGATAACTTTGAAAATCAAGTACCAATACCTTAACTCTATGAATGATTTCTTTGAGAAGGAAACAACATTAATAGTTACATCTAATGATAACATAAATGATAGCAAATCATCGTCAGTTGGGAAGATAATTCTTGCCATAGTAACAATTGCAGTAGTTGTGTTTGCGTACTTTAAATGGAAGAAGAGATAAACTTGCTTAAGAATTTCGAAAAATGAGTTTTTTTGAATATGTTTTTATTGCATTTAGGCATATTAGGAGATTGAAGTTTAGGTCCTGGGCAACAATTATTGGAATAATCATAAGTATTCTTGCGATCGTTGCTTTAACAGCTATCGGTCAAGGAACTCAGAATGCTATCTTGGAACAATTTATGCAAATTGGTGCAAACAAAGCAGTTGTGTTGCCTGTTGGCCAAGCTACATTCACAGATAAAGATGTTAATGCAGTGTTTAGAGTTGATTCTGTAGAACATGTTATTCCAGCAATAACTCAAAGTTCCATTGTTGAGTTCAAAAAAGAAAAGATTCCTGCTTTAGTTAGGGGACTTCCCACAGATAAGAAAAGTTTAGAACTTGCGCCTGATAGTGGTATAGTAAAGGTTTTAGAAGGCAGAGACCTTAAAGAGAATGATGAAAGGGTTGCTTTTGTTAATTATTATTTAGCAAAAGGAGATGAACTGCATCCAAGAGATCTCAAGGTAGGAGATAAGATTTTCATAAATGGTTACGCTTTTAGGGTTGTAGGTATTCAGGCCAAAACATCGGATCAAAGTAGATCTGTGATTGTAAGAATTCCTCTAAAAGATGCTCTAAGAGTTTTAAACAAAAGTGATTATACAATTTTAGGAGTAATTTTCAAAGATGAGTTTAGCGATAAGATTGATGAAGAAATAGAAAAAGTTAAAGAAGCATTACGAGAAGAACGAGATATTTCAAAGGAAGACAAAGATGATTTCACTGTAACATCTACTGAAAGTATTTTTGAAAGCTTTAATCAAATTATGACTATTCTGCAAATAGTTGTAATTGGAATTGTTAGCATATCTTTGCTAATTGGAGGAATTGGAATTACCAATACAATGTTTGCTTCAGTCATCGAGAGGACTAAAGAGATAGGAACTTTGAAAGCAATAGGTGCAAGGAACAGCGACATCTTTTTTATATTCCTGATAGAAGCAGGGATTTTAGGTTTAGTTGGTGGAATTTTAGGTGTTCTATTTGGTTGGCTTGTTTCCTTAGGCGTTGAGAAAGTTGCATTTACTCTTGGATTTGATAACATAAAAATCGTAATCAGTCCTCTTTTAGTTATAGCATCACTATCATTTTCATTCTTTGTAGGCATTATTTCAGGAGTTGCGCCTGCATTAAAAGCCATGAAACTAAAACCAATAGATGCTCTAAGATATGAGTAATCTTTCTAAGAAGTTTACGGTTTTTCTAAAATGGAGTATTATTCAAAAAAATAAAAAGAATAAATTTCACAAAATTATTTGGCTTTCTCGGCTATTTTTCCTATCCAAATTGTAGCAATAACTGCTAGGATTGTTACAAATATTGCATATCCCCATTGTCCTGCTGCTGAAAGTTGACATAATGCGCCGGCGTCTGGAGCTCCACAAGGGCCTCTAAAAAGCGATTTTATAGCGTCATTCCACGCCAATGCTGCCACAAGACCAAACGCAGCTGTAATAAGTTGGGCTAATTTATCAATAATTTCGTTTTTCATATAACCACCTCTTTAGCTAAATCGAAATTTCAGTATATAAACTTTCTGTTAAATCATTCTGCTAGCTTGCTTTTCGTGATTTTAAACAAAACAACAAATAACATTTCGAAATCTTTTTAAAGGGATTTCATTCTCTAAAAATTATGGGCCCGTGGCCTAGTCAGGATAGGGCAACAGGCTTCTAACCTGTGGGTCGGGGGTTCGAATCCCCCCGGGTCCGCCATTTAGTCTTAAGTTTCCCTAAAAAAATAAAGCTATATCTTAGTAAAAATTATAAATCCCTTTAGAACTTATCTTGCTAATGAAACTGATTCAAGAAATACTTGATTTCTCTCAATATTATCTTTCCCTTTTTGAAGAATATTCTTTACCTTTTTTGAAAATAGACATTTCAAAAGATTTCTTTGAGTTTCAGCAAAAAACGAGAAATTATTATGAGGACTTTCTTAAAGCCAGCTCCAATCAAAGTAAAAAAGTGCTTTTGAAAGACTTACAATATATAAAAAAAGAATTAGACAAGACTAATTTTTTTGATGCAAACACCATTATTCTGACAGATTTTGAAGAACCTTTCCAAAAATTTAACGATGGACAAAACATTGAAGAATTAGTTAAAAAGCTGATTAAAAATAGAGGTTATAACAAAGTTGAATCATCTATTCTCTTTAATTTTATTAAATCATATCACTTTAAAAAAGACAAACAAGATTCTATAGAAAAATTTTTGCCTGATCTTAATGCTGTTGTATATTCAAATTCCGGATTAAACTACTTATACACCCAAATTGATAATGCTCTTTTTGTTTGTGCAGAATCTCAGAATCTGTTGTTTGATATGATTAAAGGATTAAATAATTACCTTTTTGCACTAAATTCTCAGATTTATGACAAAAAGCTGGGCTATGGTTATCTATACAATAAAGAAGAATTCTTTGTTTGGTCTCTAGTTCATTTATCTAAGCACTTGTCTGATTTAAACTTAAATGATATAAAAGAACAGGCCATACAGCTTTCAGATTTTGTTAACAAACAAAAAACAGATAATAAAGTTTTAGCAAAATATCAATTTTTATTGCCTGCTGTTAATGAGTTATATGAACAATATGGAATATCATCAATAATAAAATATGGTTTGAATATCAAAGAAAGCCAAGTAGAGGCTTTGGTCCATCATGTTTTAAATGACATTCTTGATAATAAAAGATATAATGATAAAAACCTTAGCGTGCGCGTGATACCCTCAACTCATTTTGATTCTGCAAAGGTTTTAATTGTTGATTATACGAATAGTATTGATGAAAAAATAGTTTTTAATGAACTCTCTTTTGCCTATCTATTGCCTGAAATTAAGTTTAAGCAGTATGTTGAGAATGTGGATTTGTTCTTGAATCTCTTTTATACTCGCGGTAAATCCTTTAATAGATTTTCAGACCCGTTTAAAGATTTAAAACTTGATTTTGATGAAAACAAATTAAGTGAAATTGCTAAATACAATAAAGATTCTTTATATCGAATTAGGACTATTTCTTTTGAAGATGAAAAACTAAAAAACTATGAAAAACAGATTAAAGAAAAAAATCTTGAACCTTATACATCCTTCTTTGATTATCTTGAGATTATAGAAACACTGATTCAAGAAACTAATAATTATCGTGCTTTGAATGATTTTTTGAGTAATCAAAGAGGTGCAAAAGAAAATATCAATGCCAATAAAAACCAAAAACTTTAAAAACTAAATTTTTATCTCAAAAAACATTGCCCTTTACAGAGGTTGGCTCCTTTTGGAGGACTCTGTAAACAGCTGTCTGGGCGATAATAAGACGGCAAGAACTTAGTTCTTGCGGTTTTAACTGTTTAAAAATGGAGGGAAATGAAAAAATGGCAAGTGAATTATTATTACCTACAGAGGAATATCTAAAATACGGAGTACATATCGGAACTAAGTTCAAAACAGCAGCTATGGAACCTTTTATCTACAAAAAGAGACCTGATGGTTTATCAGTTTTGAACTTGGAAAAAATCAATGAAAGAATTATCATTGCTGCTAAATTCTTGGCAAACTATGAGCCTGAGGACATCTTAGTTTGTGGAAGAAGGGAATCTGCTTGGAAACCAATTGCTATGTTCAAGAAAGCTACTGGCGCAAAAGCTATGATTGGTAGATATCTGCCAGGAATTTTGACTAATACTAACCTTAAAGAATTTACTGAAGCTAAGGTTGTTGTTGTTTCAGACCCGTGGACTGACAGAAATGTTGTTGAAGATGCTGTAAAAGTAGGAATACCTATTGTTGCATTATGCGATACAAATAACGTTATTAACAAGATTGACTTAGTTATTCCATGCAATAACAAGGGTAAAAAGAGTTTAGCATTAGTGTTTTGGTTATTGGCAAGAGAATACTTGAAACTTAGAGGAAAGATCAGCAAAGACGAAGAGTTTGAGTACAAAACTGAGGATTTTATTTCTGATTAATTTTTTTATCTTAATTTTAGTTTTCTAATTAATCCTAAATTTAACAAATTTTTTAAAGGAATTAAAATAGATATTCTTCATAATGATTTTAGATTTTTTCAAAATTGCTTTTGAAAACATAAACAGAAGAAAAACAAGAGCATTTTTAACAACCTTAAGTATTGTCATTTCTGTTGGTTCATTAGTTGCTTTATTATCATTATCTCAG
The DNA here is from genome assembly GCA_030154045.1 of Candidatus Woesearchaeota archaeon. Classification (GTDB taxonomy): domain Archaea; phylum Nanobdellota; class Nanobdellia; order Woesearchaeales; family JASKKU01; genus JASKKU01. Next base: position 30,648 of record JASKKU010000005.1, on the reverse strand, counting down.
GGTTTAATGAATTCTGTTGAAAACAGATTCGAGCAGATGGGTAGAGATAAAATATACATTACAAGTAGTCCTACAATGAGTATGGCTTTTATGCCAGCAAATATCTTTTCAGCAAAAGAGTTTACAGATTCTGAACTATCAAAGATAGCAAAAGTGGATGGTGTCGAAGCAGTAAGTCCTATGACTTATGACAAAGTTCTAGCAACCTTCAAAGATGAATCTAAATTAGTGTATCTTTCAGGCATTCCATTAGGAAAAGATGAAGAAATTATCAAAGAAATGCAGCAGATGTCTTTAAGTGAAGGGAAAGATTTTGAGAAAAATGATAAGTACAAGGCTATACTTGGATGCAAGTTCTTGAAAGGAGATATTTTTGATAATGCTGTTAAACTAAATGACAAGATTTCAATAAAAGGCATTGAGTTTAAGGTTATAGGTTTCTGGAACTGCTTTGGAAATGACGCAGATGACTCAACTATAATGATTCCTATTGATGTTTATAAAGAACTTATGAACAAAGATACATATAACATAATTATGGCAAAGGCTGCCAAAGGTTATAACGTTACCAAAGTTGCTGAGGCAGTTAAAGCAAGACTAAGAAAACTAAGAGGCTTAAAAGAAGGTGAAGAAAATTTTCAAGTACAAACCTCTGATGATATTCTTGAAACGTTTAACAACATAATGTCAACTTTAAACATACTAATTATTGCACTATCCTTTGTTTCCTTAATTGTTGCTGGGTTTGTGATTATGAACTCTATCTATATTAGTGTTATTGAAAGAAGAAAAGAGATTGGTATTCTTAAAGCAATAGGTGCTAAAAACAGCGATGTGGCTTTGTTTTTCATAATTGAAACAATTATAATTTCACTAATTGGAGGTGCGATTGGATTATCAATTGGGTTTAGTATTAGTAAGGCTGCTGAAATTATTGCTAATTCTGCTCTGGGTTCCAAACTTTTAATCGTTACACTTGATTTCAGGTTAGTTTTGTTTGCTTTTGGATTCTCTTTGTTGTTGGGCTTGTTCTCTACTCTGTATCCTGCAATTAAAGCCGCAAAATTAAATCCGGTTGACGCGATTAGAAGTTAATCTAAAAAAAAGATTAACAAAATTAAGAACAAAAATAGTAGAAGGTATTCTGAGAATGAGTTTGTTTTAAAGAAACCTTTAATTCTGAATTTCATTGGATAAAGTATCCTGACTCCAGATTTTGTCAAAGAGTCTAAAAGTATGTGGCTTACTGAGCCAATGAGAAATAAAACAAAATATTTCTCTCCTAGAAATATGTAAAAGACATAACTTAACGGTAAAAAGAAAATCAAAGAATGAAAGATTTCCCTGTGTTTGATGTTTAATTTAAACACTTTTCCTATCAAAGATTTCTTGTTATCTATATCAGGAAAAACTGATGCAAAGAATAGAAAGATTGCCTGTGTTAAGCTTAATTCATTAAACCACAATTTTGAAATCAAAAATGCAAAAACACTGTGCGTTAACCAAATCATATATCTCACTGTTCAAAAAAATATTTAAATAAGTTATGGTTCGATTTTTAGTATGAAAGCCGAAAATGTAAACATATTTTCATTCAATAGAGAATTAAATTACAAAAACGTAATATTATTTACAACTTTGTTAGTTTTGCCGAACCTTTTAGGTTTTGTCAATTTGCCTACAAGCATTGGTTTTAAGATACATTTCTTTCAATTAGGCATTTTTATTGCCGCAATGCTTTATGGACCACTAGGCGGTTTGTTCTCTGGTGCAGTAGGCTCATTATACTCAGCAATGATAATGCATAATCCCTACATTGTTTTGTTTAATATGCTTTTAGGATTCTTCTTTGGATTGTTCGTAAGAAAGAAACTTAACATCATAATCGCAGTATGGCTGGCGTTTTTATTAGAAATGCCTATTTTAGTTTTACTCGACCATTTTGTAGTAGGTCTGCCATTTAAATTCTTAAATATGCTTTTAGTAAGCTTGTTTATCTCAGATACAATATGGGCTCTTGTTGCAAAGTATATCGCTAAAGGATTAGAAAAAGGATTAAAGATTTAATTTTGTTTTTTTCTTTGAAAATGAACCATTCAATTGCCCTCTATTGCGGAGGTCAAGCAGTCTATTCTTCTGACGGTACTCAAATCAAACCTTTGTTTGATTTAGTCAAGAAATTCAAAGGAAGCCATTATAAAAACTGCACTCTTTATGACAAAGTCGTTGGCTTAGCAGCCGCAAGATTAATTGTCTTTTCAAATATTATAACAAAAGTCAATGCTCATCTTATCTCAAAACTTGGTTTAGAGTACTTGCTTAAAAATAACATCGAGGTAGAATACGACATCTTAACAGACAAAATCTTAAATCATGATCAAACGGATATGTGTCCCATGGAGAAAGCTTCATTAACAAGAACAGATGAGGAATTTTATAATTATCTCGATGAGTTGTTTAATAAGAGAAATAATTAAATTTCTTCCTCATCAGGATTTGGGTCCGGGTCAACTAAATTTACAACAAACTCTAACCTGTCAAACATTTCATTCTTGTTTGTCCTACCGACTACTTTGATGATTTTTCCCAAGATTTTGTTTCTTACTTCAGAAAACTTTTCAGGGTTGTCTTTTAATTCTAGAAGAGCAGAATCATCAAGCCCAAGCAACATCTTTATTTGGTTATTAAAGAACACAGCTCTAATAGTATCAGTGCTGTCATCTAGAATTAAATTGAGCACTGCTCTATAAAAGGGTTCAACTTCGCCATGCTCATCGCAAATGAATTTGCCATCAACCTCTTTAACCCTTTTATTACATTGGGAACAAGTTTCAAAGAAATGGATATCAAATACGCTTACAATTGTAGCCAAAAGTTCCACATTAGAATCTTCCTCGCTTAAGTCCTTTATTTCTTTCCTCTCAGGAATGTCATAATTATTTGAATTGACAACATCAACATTTAATTCAACACCCTCAGGATTTATTGTTAGCTTACTATTTGAATTTAATTGCAATTCAATATTGCCTGAAAACTTGTTCTTCCTAGCATAGGCATTTTTTATATCCAAAATGTCTCCTTCTTTGATATTTTCAAACTCCTTAATATGGTCATTCCAGAAAACCACTCTTACACTGCCTGTCTCGTCAGCAAGTATTAGTGCTCCAACCTTACCCTCAGAATTATCGCTTCTGTTGAAAGATTTGACCTCATATTTTCGAATGACTTTGCCAACAACGCAGACATTTCTCAAGCCTTCAACAATATTCTTTATTTCAAGCTGTGTTGCCTCGGCAACCTTCTCAATGATCTGAACACCTAATTCATTAGCAACAATATGAGCCGCTCCTTCTCTACTAATCAATCCAGAAAGCTTATCTATTTTTTCTTTGATTCGTTTTTCAATCTCTTCTTTAGATAAGCCAGACTTCTCTTGAATTATAGAAACTAACTCATCATAGCTTTTGTTAAACATTTTACCAGCTCGTGAAATTTATTAAAAAATTAAAAAATTAATTTGCTTTAAACTTGCCGTCCCATTTACCTTGCCTAACTTCTTCAATGATTTCTGTGGCTCTCTTTCCTTCAACAAAAATACCCATCGAAACACAGGTTCCTAGAACTTGCATGACTGCTCCTTTGAGATCTTTTGATTCAAGGTCATCCATCTTCATTCTTGTAACTTTAATGATTTGGTCAAAGGTTAAATCTCCAGCTTTTTCTTTTGGATTGGAAGCGCCTTTATCAATTCCGGCTTCCTTCTTAAGCAAAGCTGAAGTTGGAGGAGTACCAATTGTAATTGTAAATTCCTTTGTTTCTGTATCAACTTCAACAGTTACAGGAACCTGCATACCTTTATAATCAGCAGTTTTCTTGTTAATTTCAGCTACAACTTGACCGATATTTACGCCCAAAGGACCTAAAGCAGGACCTAATGGAGGTGCTGCTGTAGCCTTTCCACCTTCAATTAAAACATCAACTTTTTGTTTTGCCATCTTTAAACCTCCTTATTGCTCTCTTCTTATTACTTTCACATTATCTACTTTAAGAGTAATTGGAATAGGAACAGCCGCATTAATCAACTCAACGACAACATCCTCTTTGTTTAAATCGGTTCTAATGACCTTTGCTTGTTCTCTTTGGAATGGTCCAGAAATAATTTCAACAATGTCGCCGATTTTTATATTGACCTCTTGTTTCTTCTCAATCTGAACCATATGCTCAATCTCATCAAAAGCAATTGGTGATGGGATAACACCTTTAGCATAAGGGACTCCTCTCATTGCTTCTTCAGCGGCTTGCAAAGAACCAGCCTCTATAAAGATATAGCCTTTCATTCCATTAGGATGAACCAGAGAATAAACATCATAGCCTTTCTTCTTGATGATTTCGCTAGCAAACTCAATAACTTGTTCTTCTCTTCCAGCTGTTGTTCTGACTGAAAATATCTGTGGCTTATTCTCTTTCGTTTCAATATTTGAAGATTCTTCCATAGATAACACCTTTTAAAATTTTAAAACAGATAATACTTTATTAAGTATATAATAAAGCCAATAGCCCCCATAATTAATATACCTACCCCTGAAATCAGTGAGATCCTAAAAAACTCATCCTTTGTTGGCCTTTTTGTCAGCCTTAAAGTTATTTTACACTGGTTCAAAAAGGATTTTAATTTAGATATGACGCTCATACTGCTACGGGTGATTTAAATCATTTATAAATATTTCTTTGAAAGATTCCTTAATCTCTTATCTTAATCTCTTAAAGGTATAAAAAATCACTCTTTTTTGCCATATGTGTACATCTTAAGCAGCCTTTTAAATTGATTTTTATCAGAAGAAATCTTAAATTTAATATCCATTGCCTTGATAAAGGTAGAGTATGGTTTTATTTGTTCACTAAGGATATAAGCTACAGTGTTAGCCAAGTTATTCTTTTTTAACTGAAAATCAGAATTCTCTAAACTCTGTTCAAAAAATTTCTCAAATTGCTTAATGTGTTTTTTATTAAACTTCATCATCTCATCAAGGCGCTCTGTTGAATAATTAAATTTAACATCTTTTTTTGGGTCACGGAATGGTTTTAAGGCAGAGCCTTTATATAAAAATTCAAGCACATACAAATCTCCATTTTCAACATATCTCCTAAATTTATTAAATGGAACCGCATATAGACTAAAAAAGTTCCCAAAATAGATGCCTTCTTCAGCCTTATTTGTATAATCAACCACAAGGTAATCTATAGTGTTTAATATGTTATTTATTGAGAAATACACTCCCAGTTTGTCTGTGGGGATTGTTTCAAAATAATAATTTAAGTCAGGGTTTGTCCCCATAACATAATCAAACAGGTTTCCTGCATTTTTATTATTTAATTCAAACCCAAATTTTAGAATTGATAACAGGTCATAATTTCTGTACGCTTCCAAGTTTTCATAAATCAAAGGTCTGATCGGTTCTAAAAACGGAATCTTTTCTGTTCCATCAAGGAATGCTCTAAATTTAGCTAAATGCTGTTTTAAGTTATTACTTTCAAAACCATTAAAACCAATATTCTTGTTGAAATAAACAAGCAGCCACGAAAAAAAATCATCTTTCTCAATTTCTGATTCTGGCAAAAAATTCCCTTTTCTGCCTGAAGTAAGAGGGTAATAAAATAAGATGTGGTCAGAAAATCCTTTTAAAATGTCAAATAAAAAAGTTTCAGAGTCGTAATGCAGTAAAAGCAATCCTTGTGATTTATCATTTCTAGCTGAAATTAAAGATGAATAAATGTAACTTAAAGGTTGTTTTTGGAAACTCACACCTTTATCTATAAGATGATCCAGGAACTCAATAACATCATAGTTCTCAGAATTAGGTAAGTACATCTCAATTACACGTCTTTCTAAAGGAGTTAAAGATGGATCAAATAATTCATAAGAGTCACCCTTTTTTATAATTTCTTTTGCCTCTGCTAAGTATTGCCTTAAGTCAACGAACCCTGAATAAAATTCCTTTAATGTACTTAAGTATTCATCAAAGATAGAATTGAATTCCTCATAGTCTTTAAAAACAAATAAAACAAGACCTTTTATATTAATAAAATCACTTAAATTCCTAAATATCTCATTAAGAGTTTCAAAATCAGGCATTATAGCAAGAAGTAACAACTTGGACTTTATAAATTTTAAACAAATTAACACTTTCAAGTAGTAATCTTTATAAAAAAGACATCTTTAAACTAAGATTATCTATTGTAAAAAATTGAAGTAAGAATAGGATTCAAAAACAAAAAATTTAAATAGAACCATTTTGAAGTCAAACTTAAAATGAAAAAATTACACCCTAAGGCAAAATGGATATTTAGATTGCAAGGTTATGTACTCGCTTTTGTTGTTGTGTTTTTTTTTAAGTACAGGCATATTTATGTTTAGTTCATTTTTTTCAGCATTTTCAGTATTTTCAAGTTTATCGAACACTCAGCCTGACGATTTCATGGACTTATCATCATTAATGAAAGCGAATCAACAGCGAATGTTTTCGCATAACGAAATAAAGAATCCTAATGAAATTGTAAACCCAAAATCTTTCTTTGGGAGTATTTTTGGACCAGTTATTAGGTTATTTATAGTATTAATCCCAATATTCTTGATAATTATACTTGCGCTTGGAGAACTATATGCAAAATTAGCTTATGAAAATTATGCATATGAGCTTAATGACAAAGGTGTATTGATAAAGTCAGGAGTTGTCTTTAAGAGGAATGTATTTATCCCATATGAAAAAATACAAAATTTTGAAATCTTTCAAGGAATCATCGCGAGAAAGCTTGGCATTTACCAAATATTCATAGAAACCGCAGGATACTCTGTTGCAGCAAACTCAAGTATAAACTCCGCTGAAGGACAAATTCTTGGAGTAAGCCAGCAAGAAGCAGAAGAAATTAGAGAAAAAATCTTAGCTATGCAAAATAAAAATAAAGCAGAATAAAACTACTTTCTTTTTCTATTTTATTAAGTATTTTTAAAGCATTGCTTAGAACTACACCTTGTTAGTAGTAACCTTTATAAATGAGGCATCTTTCAACTAAAATTATGAAACAAAATAAACAAGAATCATTAATATCATTGATACAAGAAGCTTATTCCTTGATAGAGAGGCATCCTGAATTTGAAGAGCAATATAATCGTATAGTTTCAAACTCCAAAAGTCCTGAAGAATTGGTTGGAAAACTTGAATCTCTTATCAATGAGTATCATAACAACAATAAAAAGTCTAAAGTTTATTTAAGTCCTGTAGATTTATACAACACAGATGAGATTAGTAAACTTAAAGAATTCAGAAGAAATTTCTTAGAAGAGATAATTAAATTCAATCCAAAACTAAAACAAGAACCTTCGCAATATGAACTATCAAATTCAGAAACGCTTCTTTATGAATTAGATTCGCTAGATGAATTCTTTGAGTCATATTTTATCGTTAAAGAGATAAAATCTAACGATAAAATAAAAAAGGATATTACTGGTTATCTATTGTGTAATCAAGATCAGGAAAATCAAATTGAGCTCGCGGAGATTTATGTTTCGCCGGAATTTAGAAGAGAAGGAATTGCTAAATCTGCAGTAAAAGAAGCAATAAATCTTTATACTAAGCTAGGTTATAACTTAATCGCTTTAGTCCACAAAGGAAACAAAAATCCTCAAAGGTTACTAATTGATCTAGGTTTTGAGAAGAGGTCTGAAGTTGATAGTTGTTTAATTGAGTTTGTTTATGATAAGAACTTAAGAAAAATTTAATATCTATTTTATATATTTCTTTATTAAATCCTCTAAGACTTTGTCAGCTTTATCGAATTCTTCCTTATGTGTTTCATAATCGAAATCTCTTATTAAAAGATCGTTAAGTTTATGATACTTCCAAGCAACATCATTCACTCTGATTCTATCTACAAGACCATCTCCATTGATGTCTTGATATAGCTTTGAACTATAAGCCTCTCGACCAAAACCTTTATAAATCAGAACCTCAAAAGAACCATCCTTGTATTTTGTAAATTCAACATGACCAAATAAGCCTTTAGGGTATGACACTAGATAATAACCTGGTTTTTCTATGATCTTATCGTTAAAAAATTTATTAATTTTATTGCTCATCCCATAATTGAAAGTTACTACTGTACCAATAATCCCAGTTGTAATTAAAAACCGTTTTAGTTTCTTATTCATATAAAAAAGAGTTTTTAGTTTCTTTTTATAAAATTTTTGTAGGTAGTCATTATAAAGTAAATACAACAAAATCCATTATAAGGTTATCATCCTTCTAAAGGAAAAAAATAAAAAGAAAAAATATGCCCGGCAAATTTCCCATTAAGTATACACAACTAATTGATAGATATTTTATGTTTTCACTTAGCAATGATTAAAATAACGAAACATTTAAATATTAGTTTAATTTAACACAAGATAATCCTTAATTGTGAGGGGTAAAAAATGAAGAAAGAACTATTCGTAATTTTAGGGGTATTAATGTTGTTGTTTGGCGTGGTTAGTGCTGATGTTGCCGATGTAAATATTGAAGAAGTACAGGTAAATGGGGTTACTCTAAATCCATCCGATTTAACAAAGCTTTCTGTACAAAGAGGAGACGAATTAAATTTGAGAGTAACCTTGACAGCTGTTGCAGACACAGAAAATGTTATTCTAAGAGCATTTGTTGATGGCTATGAGCACAGCGATTATCAAGACATCTCAGCAAAAACAGACATCTTTGATGTAAAGCAGGATGTTAAGTATGTAAAGAGATTAACTCTAAGATTGCCTGAAGATATGGATAAAGATGTGTATACAATAAAGCTATTGGTTTCAGACAGATATGGTGAAGTAAAAGAGTACTATTACAATATTCAAGTGGATTCTCCAAGGCACGATGTAATAATTAAAGACGTTGCTTTGAACCCAGAGAATTATGTAAAAGCAGGAACTTACTTGACTTCATTTGTAAGAGTTAAGAATGTTGGAGATAAAACCGAAGACAGTGTAAAAGTTACTGTATCCATTCCAGAACTAGGAGTCTCAGCTTCAGATTTCATTGATGAGATTGATCCTGAAGATGCAGTTTCCACAGAAGAAATCGCATTAAAAATTCCAGAGTGTGCAAAAGAAGGAGATTATAAGCTAGTTATAAAAGCAAAGTATAATGATGGTTATGATGAAGTAACCGCTGAGAAAACAATTAAAGTTTTAGAATCAGAGTTCTGCCCAGAGGCTCAACAAACAGAAGAAGGCAAGCTTTTAGTAACAATCCCAACAACTGTTGCAAACATTAAAGAAGGAAGCGCAAAGTTCGTTGTAACTATTGCCAACACAGGTAAAACTGCTAAAGACTTAATGTTGTATACAACAAACGCTGATTGGGCTGATGTCAAGCTAAGCGAGAATGCAGTAGTAATCACTGGCGAAGATGCAAAAGTTATCACTATTGAAGTTTCACCTAAAGAAGGAGAAACAGGTGCGAAGACCTTTGATTTAGAGATTAAGTCTGGTGACAAAGTAATCCAAAGCGTACCATTTACAGTAAATGTTGAGAAAGAAGAAGCAAGCACTTTAGATGTTAACAAGGTTAAGACAGCATTAGAGATTGGAATTGTAATCTTAGTAATTATCTTAGTCGTAGTAGTTTTGTTGGTAGCTTTGAAGAAAGGACCTAAGAACGCAGAGAAATCTGAAGAAGAAGGTTCTTACTACTAAGAACTTTTTTTATTTTTTTAATAAACTTTTTCTATTTTTTGTTTGAGTATGATTCTAAGTTAAAGGTCTCATAGAGAATCTGAAAAAAGTTAAATTTAAATACTACTCCGAAAAATACTGCTTAATAGGTGATTTAACAATGGCAATATACACAGTTTATTTTAGAAGGCTACTATCTGAAAGAAAGGAAGCTAGCGCAAAAAGCGTAAGTGCTAAGACAAATGTAAAGCTTGTAGAATTAGAAAAAGAAAGCGATAATACCGTTAAGGTTAAGTTTATCTATCAGACACAATATGAGCCTGATTTTGGCTTGATTGAGATTGCAGGCGATTTATATTACTCTAGCGAGAAAGATGAGATTAAAAAGCTTGTAGAGACCTGGGATAAAGACAAGAAAATTGAAGACGAAGCTTCATTAAAAATGCTAAATCACATCTTCTCAAAATGCAGCATTGAAGCAGCATTGTTAGCTAAGGAAACGAATTTGCCAGTGCCATTCAATTTGCCAAAGTTTAGAAAGAAAGAAGAGTAAGCTTTTGCCCTTTTCTTTCGATTTTTCTTTTGTTTGTATCTTTTTGTTTTCTAATTTAATTGAGAACTAAAACTTTTCTAGAGTGTAAAAATAAATTTATAAATGATAAAAATCAATAAAGTTCAATTATGATAAATACGCTTTATAATTACTTTAAACGCATCAAATTCAACAAAACCGAAACTTTTCAATTGCTGGTTATGATCCTTGTTGTAGGCTTTATTTTGGGCATAAACGATGGTAGGCCTACAAATGAACTAGATTTGATATGGTTCAAGAACTTTATAGCAGCTATGTTATCCTCGTCAATAGTCTTTTTCTCTTTTGTTGTATTTGTTAAAATGGTTTCATACTGGAGGGGCTATTATGCAGAATATGTTTGGAACCCTCTGCCTCTTGTCTTTTCAGTTTTTCTTTCATTTTTGACTTTTGGAAAAATGATCTTCTTTCTTCCTGGCGGATTCAATTTTAAAGTTATCCAGCACAGAAGATTAGGCAAATTCAGACATGGTCCCATGTTCATAGAAAAGGCTGTTATCGCTCTTATTAGCATCTTCTTTGTTTTATTCATAGGAATGATAACCAAATCATTCACAGACAGTTTGCTTTCAAATAACTTGTTCCATTTATCCCTTTACTTTGCCTTATATGCTGTCCTGCCAATACCTTTCAAAAGTCTTGGATTGGACATTCTAACATATTCAGTACCTTTCTTTACATTTTCTTTAATTTTAGTTTTCATTACAACTACTCTACTTTATTTCCTAGAACCAGGATGGGCAATTACTTTCGGCATTATAGGGACAATAATTGCTTTTAACAAAATAAAAGACAAGCTTTAATTTTTTTAGTTATAGCATCTCAAAAAGCTAGTTGAACCTTCGACTATATTTTATCTTTATACCGTTTCAATAATAATGAATTTGAAATCACAGTAATCTCTGATAATACTATAGCGATTGCTGCAAGCATTGTAGATCACTTCAGGTTTAACATTCTCCTACTATTGATGGCAAACCTACATATTCAAGAGTGATATTCCTTTTTCGTAATTCTTCTTGAAGTGTTGGCTTTGGGAAAAATAAGGTTTGCCATTTTCTGATTTCTTGTAAGATCTCTTTATTAGAGTAATTTGTATTCTTTATCAGCCACTTTACTAATCCTTGCAAAGCGATATTATGAGAACAACCACAATTCTGTGCAAGTTTTGTAACATCACAACAATACTTACAGGACGTTTCTTCAGCGTTTGCAATTTCATCATACCTTTGCTGTTCATCTGAAGTTAATGAAAGTGCTGCATATCTTGCTAAAATTTGAAGTCCCTCTTCGACATTATCATAGCTTACCCGTGCTGCACTTCCATAGTCTGGTGTGCCTGTTGGTGTGATCTTTTCTAATAGGTGTTGTAAAGTGCTATTACTGGATGTTGGCCCGCTTATATAATCTGCCGTTGAAATGGTTGCATTTCTAACTTTTATAGTTCTTATTTCTAAAGATAGTCCCAAAATCTGAAAAATCTGAAGTATTATCAGAATTAATAAAAGAACCAGTATGGTAAGCGTCGCAAATCGAGTTTTATTTTTTCTTTGCATTTTTTTATCCTCCTTTTAATTTTATAGAAATAGCCTATTTGAAATACTTATTAAGAATTAGTATGAAACTAGTTTCACTTTATTAAAACGAGATTAGTCATGCCACGTCTCCTTCTTTCAATGATTCCCCTTCCTTCTAATTTGTCTAAAATTCTACTTACCTTCACCTTGGAAAAATTTGTCTTTTCCACAAGTTCACTTTGGAATATTGCTCCACCACTTTCTTTAATTAACTCACAGATTCTCTTTTCATCTTCCTTCAAATTGCCAAGTATTCTCTCAAGTTTTTTCTCCTTTTCTGTTAATTCTTCATGGTATTTTTTACCAGATATGATCATAAAAACACCAATCCCTGCTAAAACAAATACAACACTATATCCAATATAGCTTTGAATAGGAATACTCTTCGCGTGAGGACAGCTAGCCTCCGTTTCATGACCACAAATTTCTTTGCATTCAATGTTAGCAACTCTCATAAGCTCACGAGTTGATGAAAGAAAAACAAAAAATAAGGATATAGAAATTGCTACTAATATAAGACCTAGCTGCTTTGCACTTATATGATAACTTCGTTTCATTTCTCTTCACTTTTGATCATAATTAATTCATCTTTTCAATTTCCACTAATGATTCTTAGGCTTATAAACCCCTTTCGTGAATTTAGTATATCTTCCTATTGCTAACTTACGAAGAGCGTTTATTATTCTTCAATGCATCGATGATCAATTCTGCAATTAAGAATCTTTTATAAATCTTATGTTAAATTAAACAACGCAGTGTTAAACACAACCTTAAGTTTTGGGACTAAGGATCCTTGATCATATTAACTTTAGGAAATAAAATTTATTATCAAAAAACTTTAAAAAGTCAAGGCGTATTATCTCTAATTATGGGACTTTTTGATGATATTTTGCATGCAGACGAAACCTTATTCAAGAATCCTGTTGCTTTAGACTTTGATTATATACCTAAAAGAATCCCTTTTAGGGAAAACGAGCAAAGAATTATAGTTAATAACATAAAACCCCTGTTCTTAAAAAGGAACGGAAGGAATGTTTTTATCTATGGTTCTCCAGGTATTGGAAAGACAGTTGCTGTAAAAAAAGTTCTTGAAGAACTTGAGGAAAAAACTGACGAGATTGTTCCAATATATGTTAATTGCTGGCAAAAAAACACAAGTTATAAGATTTTCTTAGAAATCTGCAATCAATTGGATTACAAGTTTACCCATAACAAAAACAGCGAGGAATTGTTTGGCGTAATCAAAAAAATCCTTAACCAGAAAGCAGCAGTTTTTGTATTTGACGAGATTGACAGGGCTGAAGATGTTGATTTTCTCTATTCTTTGTTAGAAGAGATCTACTTAAAAGTTATTATACTAATCACAAACTTCCAGGAAACAATTGCTAACTTTGATTCTCGGATAAAATCCAGGCTTTTACCAGAAATCGTTGAGTTTAAGCCTTATTCATTGAGAGAAACATTTGAAATTTTAAGAGAACGTGCAGAGTACGCTTTCTATCCAGGCGTAATCAGTGATGAGATCCTGCAAAAAATCGCAGAGATTGCTTACAAGGTTAAAGATGTAAGGACCGGTTTGTTCTTAATGAGAGAATCAGGCAACTTTGCTGAGGCTCGTTCTTCTAGAAGAATTGAAGTCGTTGATTTCAAGAAGGCTGCTGAAAAGCTTTCAGAATTCTCAATAAAAAGCAAAGAGAGTTTATCTGAGGATGAAAAACTGATCTTTGAGATAATCAAAGAGATGCCTGAATCCAAGATTGGCGACTTGTATAAAGAATATGTCAAAAGAGGAGGAAAAGGCGTTTACAAAACCTTCCAGAGAAAAATTAACAAGCTTGAGAAGAACAATTTCATTACTGTTGACAAAATTGAAGGCGGAAAAGAGGGCAAAACAAGCATAATAAAGGCAAATGAAGTCGATAAAAAGCTTACTGATTTTAGGTGAAATCAAAAAACTTATAAAAAAATCAAAACAGAATAACCAAATTTAACTAAAACTTTGAGGTTTGTTAACGATGAATACCAAGTCAATTCTAAAAACATTCTTTAATGGAAGTTTAATGGGTATTGCAGATGCAATTCCAGGAATTTCTGGAGCAACTATTGCTTTAATCCTTGGAATTTACGAACAATTGGTTCATTCAATAAGCTTCTTTTTCTCAAATATAAATCATCCTTTAAAAGTGCTTAAAAGCAAAGAATTCAAGTTCTTGGTCAATTTGTATTTGGGCGTATTTGTTATGCTTTATATATTCTTAAAAATTATCGAAAGTTTGCTAAAAAACAACGAAGTGCAGTTATTCTCTTATTTTGTTGGCCTGATTGTAGCAAGCATAGTCTTTTTATTCAGAAAAAACAAGAACATTGTTCTAAAAAAGAGTCCTTTCCTATTCCTAGGACTTTTAACAGGTATAATTATCCTTTCATTTGATGCAGTAACTGAAAATCATTCCTTGCCTATGATTTTTATCTCAGGAGCAGCAGCTATCTCAGCTATGATCTTGCCAGGAATATCTGGAGCTTATGTTCTTTTAATGTTGAATCAGTACGAGTACATTGCACACACAGTTGCCAATTTAGACTTTTTAGTGCTTTCAGTGTTTATCCTGGGAATATTAATAGGAATCTTCTTTATGTCAAAAATCCTTAACTTCTTATTAAAAAAGCATCACGATTCCACGCTTGTATTCTTGATAGGTTTAATGATCGGCGGTCTTAAAACACCTATTCAAAGAGTTGACGGAGACCTTCTAAGCTTGCTCATTTACGGAGCCTTAGGTTATGTAACCGTTGTTTTAATAACAACTTTACAGAAGAAAAAGAGTAAAAAATAAGAATAACTCTCAATATCTCTTAATTAATGAAGTGTTTAAACATTTTTTACGACTTGGATGACACTTTGGTTGAAAGTTTAGACCTTTTTTTCTTTGTAGATAATCTTTTAGCATGGTCTTATCTTAAGAAAATTAACAAAGATGAAAAGAGAATTGATTTTGAGGGAATTTACACAGAACTGCAAAAGTATTCCTTTTTGAAAAAAGTTATAGAAAATAAACTAAACAACCTAAACCCAGAACTTAAAAAAGAAATCGAGGAATTTAAACAATATGTTAGAACTTGTGACGATAAGATTATGGAAGAATGGCCAAAAATGCATAGAAATCCATTCTCTCCAGAAGGCTTAATGGCTGCTTTAGAACAAGTAATTTATAAGTACAACTTAAACCTCGGACAAAGAGATTTATACTTTGCTTCCCAAATACCATTCCATTACAACTTAAAAACTAAAGAGCCATTGTTATCAATAAAAGAATTATCTAAAGAATCTTTAGAATACAAAGTTAACATATTTATCTTCTCCAAAGGTAGTTTCAAGGAGCAAGTGAAAAAAATAGAATACCTAAAACTACAAGATTTAATTCCTCTTGAAAACATCTTCATCTTGCATAAAAAAGACAGCAAAATCCTGCAAGAGATCTCAGAATTAAGAGGAATAAATCAAGCATTAATGGTAGGAAATTCGCTTAAGGAAGAAATCCAGCCTGCTTTGGAACTTAAAGAAATGTTCAAAGTGTTGTGGGTAAAACATGATGACTATTTCAGTAAAAACCTCACTATTGATGACAATATTGAGATTTTCAGTCTTGAAAGCTTTAAAAATTATATCAGGAAACAGCTTTACGAATAATTTTTTAAAGAACGAAAAATCTTAAAACTTGTGATAAAAATGAAGATGTACTTTGACAAAGTTAAAGAGCTTGTAAAAAAAGCACTGCCTTTAGAATTATCCAGTCAGGAGATACAGTTAGAGATACCAAAAGATTTAAGCCTAGGAGACATTGCTTTGCCATGTTTTCAGTTCGCAAAAGAACTAAGAAAAGCTCCACAGCTTATTGCTAAAGAAATTTCTGAAAAAATCAATCCTGATGGTTTAATAAGCAAGGTAGAAGCTGTTGGACCATATGTAAATTTTTATCTAAACAAATCAGCCGTTGCCTTAGACCTAATTGAAAAAATTAAAGATAATAGCCTTATACCAAAAACAAAAAATGAAAAGATTATGATTGAATTCTTAAGTCCTAATTTAAATAAGCCTTTGCACATTGGCCACATAAGGAACGGTTCTTTGGGTGAGAGCACATCTAAGATATTAGAAAGTTTAGGAAACAAAGTAATCAGAGCAAACTTATACAATGATAGGGGAATGGGAGTTTCAGAAACGATTTATGCCTATTTATACCTTTCAGATAAAAAAGAGCCAGACACAAAACCTGACCATTTTGTAGGTAATCTTTATGTTCTATTCCAGAAGAAGAAAAAGGAAGACCCGAGTTTAGAAGAAAAAGCAAGAGAAATTTTAAAGAGATTCGAACAAAACGACCCCGAGATTATCTCTGTTTGGAAAAAATTAAGAAAATGGGTAATGGAAGGCTATGAAGAAACTTACAAGAAATTTGGCTACAATTTTGATGTAATCTACTATGAATCAGAGATCTATGAAAAAGGCAAAGACATTGTATTAGATGCATTGAAGAAAGGAATCTTCATAAAAGAAGATAATGCTGTGGTTGCGCCATTGGAAAAATATGGCTTGCCCAATAAAACAGTATTGAAAAGCGATGGCACAACTCTTTATATTACACAAGACATCTATTTGGCAAAGAAAAAGTTTGAGGACTTTGATTTAGACAAATCTATTTATGTTGTGGCTTCTGAACAAAACCTTCATTTTGTTCAACTGTTCAGGATTTGCGAGATGCTTGGAATAGCGCCTGTAGAAAAGATGCATCATTTAAGCTATGGTATGGTGCTCCTGCCTTCTGGCAAGATGAAGTCCAGAGAGGGAACAGTTGTTGATGCAGACGAATTTTTTGATGAGATAAAGCAGCTTGCATTGCAAGAGCTTTCAAAAAGAGGAAAAAATGACGAAGAACTCGCTAAAAAGATTGCGTTATCAGCTATAAACTTCTACATGCTAAAAATTGACCCTAAGAAAGATTTCGTGTTCAATCCTGAAGAATCCTTATCTTTTGAAGGACAGAGCGGTGTTTATGTTCAGTACACTCATGCAAGAATCTCAAGCTTGATAAGAAAATATGAAGAGATCTTCAGAAAACTTGATCTAAACAAAGCAACCATAAAAGACCTTACAAATGAAGAAGAAAAGATGATCTCTTTGCTAACACAGTTCCCTAACACAGTAGAAGAAGCAGCAACTCAGTACAAACCTAGCATAATTGCCAATTATCTAATAAAAATCTCTGAGACTTTCAACAGTTATTACCACAGCACGCCGATTCTTAACTCAAACAACATAGAAACAAGGATTTTGTTAACACTTATTATTAAAAAAGTGATAGAACAAGGCCTTCAATTATTGAACATTGAGCCATTAGAAGAGATATAAAGTCCTATTTTTTATATTTACAAAATTTTTTAAATGTCATTAACCCAGAATCTTAAACATGGGCAGACTAGTAAAATTTTTCGTGGATGCTCTTTTGGTATTTTTTTGCTATCTCGTGATTTCTGACCAATTTGACCTTTCCTTTTTAAACCTCCCTTTTACCAATGTTCCGGTCAGTGATAAAACCAGTAATTCCATGTTTTATGTTACCATAGGCGTACTAATTGCCCATGTTCTGTTTAATGGCTTGTTTGCCTTTAATATTGTATTGCTAATTCTATTAACCCTTGTGTTTAAAAACTGGCTGGTTGCATTCGTAATAACCCTAATCTTCAGACTAATTAGAACAGTATTTAAATGACACTACTCTAAAATGAAAAAATTTAAATAGTTGCTGAGCGTTTATTCTCTAAAATGAAACAGAAAACATTTTTTTGGCAAGCAATATTTTCGATAATCTTCCTAGGCTTAATTATAAAGGCATCATTTAATACAGAATTGTTCTTTGAAGTATCTTTACTAGCAGCGTTTTCTTTGGCGATTTTATCCCTTAGCAAGCGTAGAGACGACTTAATTTTGATACATAACTCAATAAACCTGTTATTGATAACTTTAGTATTCTTAGCTGGAATTAAAGGCGTGGACATAACTTTGGCTTTCTTGATTACAATACTTGGATTAATATTGACTTCAATAAGCATAGAATTAAATGAACAGGCTGAGAAACTTAACAAGTTGAATTATTATATCGAAAAATCCAAGTCTGAAGAAAATAAACCTAGGAATTCTGAGAAAAAAGCAGTTAATGAGAAACCTTCCAAGGAAACAAAAACAGAAGCAAAACCAAAAAATTCCGAGAAGAAAACAGCTAAACAAGTAAGATATGTTGCTGGCAAGTTCTCACACCAGTATCATGTAGAAGACTGCCCAGTTGCTAAAAGACTCGTCAAGAAAAGGTACTATGAATCAAAGGAGAAAGCAGAGTTCGCAGGATTGAAACCACATGACTGTGTTAAGTGAATTACTTCTCTTTTGTAATTTTTTTAACCTGTTTTTCTAATTCTTTAATCATCGTTTGCAATTCAAGGTTTCTATCCTCAATTTTTAACGAAATTTTGGCTAAAAGCTCGTTCTTTTTTAACAATTCCTCAATTCTTCGGTCTTTTTCTACGATTGCTTCCTCGAGAATTTTTATCTTTCTCTTGAGTTCCTCAATGCTCTCTTTATTATCATGGTTGCCTTTTTTTGAACGATTATTAGTCATAATGCGCTTAAATACACACGATTTAATAAAAAAGTTTCTAAAAACGCAGATTTAAGATATTCCTATCGGAATTTTTTTGGCAATAAATTATAAAAAACAAGTTTTATAATCATAGCATAAATTTTAGGAAACTAATGAGGTGATTCTATGAAAAAATTAATTACTTCTGAAAGCGTTGGTGCAGGCCACCCTGACAAGGTTTGCGACCAGGTCTCTGATGCGATTCTAGATGCTTTCCTTGAGAAAGATCCTAATGCTCATGTTGCTGTGGAAACTTTAGCCAGCAAAGGTTATTTAGTCATTGCAGGAGAAGTAAAGAGCAATGCTGTTGTTGATATTGAGAAAGTTGCAAGAGAAACCATTAAAGAAATAGGCTATGATGATGTCAAATGGGGATTAGACTACAAAAGTTGCGGTATTTTGATTTCAGTACATCCTCAAAGCCCAGACATTGCTCAAGGCGTTGATGAAAAAAATAACAAAGAACAAGGCGCTGGAGACCAAGGAATGATGTTTGGTTATGCTACAAACGAAACAAACGAGTTAATGCCGCTGCCTATTATTTTAGCTCATAAATTAACACGAAGAATCAAAGAAGTTCGAGATTTAGGCATTCTAAACTATCTAGGTCCTGATTGCAAAAGCCAGGTTACTGTTGAATATGATAATAATAAACCTTCAAAAGTTAAAGCAGTTGTCATAGCCGCACAGCACGATGAAAAAGTTGATATAGAAAAACTAAGAGAAGATATCAAAACTCATGTTATCAAGCCCATACTAAAGGATTATCTTACAGATGACACAAAAATCTGGATAAACTCAACAGGCAGGTTTGTTTTGGGAGGCCCTGCAGCTGATACTGGTTTAACCGGAAGAAAAATCATAGTTGACACATACGGCGGAATAGGAAGACACGGCGGAGGAGCCTTCTCTGGCAAGGACCCAAGCAAAGTTGACAGAAGCGGAGCTTATATGGCAAGATATATTGCTAAAAACATTGTTGCTGCCAACCTTGCTGAAAGATGCGAGGTGCAGTTAGCGTATGCTATCGGCGTTCCTGAGCCTGTAGGAATCTATATTGATACATTTGGCACTGGAAAAATTAGTGATGAAAAACTATCACATATAGTTAAAATTGTATTCCCTCTAACTCCAAAAGGCATAATTAATCATCTAAAATTAAAGAGACCAATTTATAAGAAAACCGCAGCTTTTGGTCATTTTGGAAGAAATGAACCTGAGTTTACCTGGGAGAAAACAGACCTTGCCAAGATATTAAAAGAAAGAGCTGAAATATAAAAAAATTTATTTCTTTTTCTCAAATTTCTTTTTGAAGAGTTTAACAGCGCGTTCTATGCTTTTATAAGCTTCTTTTCTATTAAGTAATTTCTCTACTTTTACAACTTTGTTCTGAAGCTGCTTGTAAATCTCAAAAAAATTCTTTATCTCTTCAAGAATATGGGGCTGCAATTCCTTGACATCGTTAATTTTCTCAAAGAAGGGATCGCCTAAAGGCACAGCAATAATCTTGTCATCTCTCTCTGAATCGTCAATTATCTTCATAACACCGATAGGCCTTACTTCCATCAAAACTAGAGGATGCGAAGGAAACCTTGTAATAACTAAAACATCTAAAGGATCTCCATCATCCCACAATGTTTGAGGAATGAAACCATAATCTCCGGGATAAGAAACAGAGCTATAAACAACCCTATCTAGTTTGATTAAACCAGTTTTTTTATCTAATTCATACTTGTTTCTTGAGCCCATAGGTATTTCTATAACAGCATTCACAACCTTTGGAACATTCCTGCCTGTTTCAATATCTTTCCAAGGATCCATAATAACACCTCGAGTTTAAGTTTATGTTTAAAACATTTTTTTGGGATTTATAACAGTTTTTAAAATTTACAGAAAAAGTTGTTAAAGTAAAAACATCCTATTAAACCATAAACCAATTGTTTTTATAACTAGATACATTCATAATAAAAAGCCAATTCTAAGTGACAAGTAATCCTGTAAATAAACCAAATAGATAAACTTTTAAATAAAACACTCCTTTTCTCTATAAAATGGACTTTGAAACTAGATACAACCTTGTTACAAGGAATCTTCAAGAAGTCATAACCGAAGATGAATTAAAAGAACTGCTTAAGACAAAGGAAACGCCTTCTGTTTATTGGGGGACCATGCCTACTGGCAGCATTTCTTTAGCATACTTCTTCCCAATGTTGAAAATAAGTGATCTGTTGAAGGCAGGCTTCAGAGTTAAAATCCTGTTGGCAGATTTGCACGCTGCTTTAGATGGTGTTCCTTGGGACCTTCTTGAAAAAAGAACAGAATACTACAAGGAAGCTATTGTCCAGATGCTTAATGTAATTGGGGTTGATATAAACAAGCTTGAATTTGTTAGAGGAAGCGAAATCCAACTAAAAGGAGACTATTTTAAAGATGTATTAAGATTAAGTACAATCTCAAGTATAAGAATATGCAAAAAATCCGCTGCTGAAGTTGTTAAAACAAGCGAAAATCCTAAACTCGCAAGCTTGATTTATCCGTTAATGCAAGCACTTGATGAGGTTTACCTAGAAGTAGATGCCCAGTACGGAGGCTTAGACCAGAGGAAAATTATGGTTTATGCAAGAGAATACCTGCCAAAAATAGGTTATAAACCAAGAGTTGAAATAATCTCGCCAATGATTAGAGGATTAGTTGGAGAAAAGATGAGCTCAAGCGTTGAACAGAGCAAGATTGACCTGTTGGATGACGAAAATAAAATCAAATGGAAAATTAGGAAAGCTGAATGCGCCGAAGGAGACCCTAACAATGGAATCATTTCATTAGTAAGATACTTGATTATGATACTCAAACAAGACAGAAATGAACCTTTTGTAATTGAAAGACCAGAGAAATACGGCGGCACTGTAGAATACAAAAGCTATGAAGAACTTGAAAAGGATTTTATAGATAAAAAGTTGTATCCTTTGGATTTGAAAAACGCAGTCACAAAAGAAGTGATTAAGCTATTAAAACCATTCCGAGAAAATAAGAAACTATTAAAGCTTCATGAAGAAGCATATCCACAATAAATTTATTTATTATTTCTTAGGTGAAACAATGCAAGACAAATTTATGCAGATTGCTGTTGAAGAAGCCTTAAAAGGAATAAAAAAAGGTCATGGAGGCCCATTCGGAGCAGTAATAGTCAAAGACGGCAAAGTAATAGCAAAAGCTCATAATATGGTCCTGAAAAATAAAGACCCTACTGCACATGCTGAGATCACTGCTATACGAAAAGCCGCAAAGAAACTCAAAACCTTTGATTTAAGCGGCTGCGAAATTTACACAACCTGCCAGCCTTGCCCTATGTGTTTGTCTGCAATATACTGGAGCAGAATCAAAAAAGTTTACTATGGTTGCACAGACAAAGATGCTGAAAGCATAGGCTTTGACGACAAAAGGATATACGAATTCATAAGGAACAATCCTCTCGAGAACAAAGGCGAAATCCAATTCATAAACATTTCAAGAGAAGACTGCTTAAAACCTTTTGAAATATGGAAAAACAAAAAAGACAAAATTATGTATTAAAAAATAAACTTCTTCTGGTATTCTTTGTATTAATCATTACTTCATTTATCATTAAACCACTAACCAAAAAGAGGTTGAAAACATGACCAATCTAAAAGAAGCCATGTTCTATGAGAAATATGATACCGGCGTTAAATGCTTGCTTTGTCCAAGAGAGTGTTTTTTGCAGGAAGGTGTTAGAGGAGTCTGCAGAGTAAGAGAAAACCACAACAATACTCTATATTCTTTAGTCTATGGAAAACCTGTTGCAATCCATATTGACCCTATTGAAAAAAAGCCTTTGTTTCATTTTTACCCTGAAAGCGCATCATTCTCAATAGCAACAGCAGGCTGCAACCTCAGATGCTTGAATTGCCAGAACTGGGAGATCTCGCAGTCAAACCCTGAAGAGCTACAAAGTTACGGTTTATCTCCTGAAGAGGTTGTAAATGAAGCCAAGAGAAACAACTGCAAATCTATAGCTTATACTTACTCAGAACCAATAGTTTCCTATGAATACACTTACGATACTGCGAAACTAGCTAAAGGAAAAGGCATAAAGAATGTTTTAGTCAGTGCAGGCTACATCAATGAAAAGCCCTTAAGAGAATTAGCAAAGTATATTGACGCAGTAAACATTGACCTAAAAAGTTTCAGCAATTCCATATACCAAAAACTCAACAAAGGAACTCTTGAAACTGTGCTTAGAACTTTAAAAGTTTTAAAAGAAGAAGGAGTCTGGTTGGAAATAACAAACCTCATTATACCTGGCTGGACTGATGATTTGAGTATGATTAAAAATATGACAAAATGGTTGTATGATAACGGTTTTGAAGACACTCCTTTACATTTCTCAAGGTTCCATCCTGATTATAAACTCCAAAATGTTCCGCCTACACCTATTGAAACCCTAACTAAAGCAAGAAAGATTGCTATGGAACAAGGGCTCAAGTTTGTTTATGTTGGAAATGTCCCAGGACACGAAGGAGAAAACACATATTGCCCAAGCTGCGGCAAACTCTTAATTGAAAGAAAAGGCTTCCTAATAACACAAAACCACATCAGAAATGGTAAATGCGAATACTGCAATGCAACAATCCCAGGCTACTGGTAGAATGGCAAATAAACATAAAACCTCAACAAAAAATAGAAAAAACTCAAATGATATCTATTTTAAGATAGCTTTCGTTTTAATCGCTGCTTTTATCTTCTTAGTGTTTTTAATTAAACCTAACACTAAATCCAACTCAGAAGAAAACCAAACCACAGAATTCAAGGAAGTAATCAGAAAATCAGCAATTTCAGGGTCATGGTATCCTGGAACAAAAGAGGTCATAATAAAAACCATTGATAATTTCTTCAATAACAATAAACAAGATAATGAAGTAAATTCTAAGATAAAACAACTCCAACAGCAAAAGATTCTGGCAATTATAGTTCCACACGCTGGCTGGCAGTTCTCAGGTCAAGTTGCATCAACTGCCTTTAATGCTATCTGCAATAAAAGTTACCATAAGGTTTTCATAATTGCGCCAAGCCATTATGTTAGTTTTAAAGGCGTTTCTGTAGCTAATTTCACGCATTATGAAACGCCTTTAGGAAAAGTCAAAGTCTCAAACATAACTTATGATTTGTTAAAAGAACCCTTATTTAAATACATTCCAGAAGCGCATTCAAGAGAACACGCAATTGAGATCGAACTGCCTTCTTTACAGCGTTGCTTACAGAACTTTGAAATTATTCCAATACTTGTTGGAAATCTAAACAATTACTCAGACCTTGAGAACATTGCCAATACATTAAACAAGTATATTGATGATAACAGCTTAATTGTGGTTAGCTCGGACTTTACTCATTATGGTTTAAGATATGGGTTCGTTCCCTTTACAAACAATATAAGCGAAAACCTAAAATCTCTTGACATGGCTGCTTTTAACAACATTAAAAGCCTTGACCCTAAAAAATTCTACAAATTCATCCAGGAATCAAAAGACACAATCTGTGGCAGGTATCCTATTTTGATACTCATGAATTTATTAAAAGACAAAAAATTAAATATCACTTTAATCAAATATGATACATCTGGAAACATCACAAAAGATTTTACAAACTCGGTGAGCTACATGGCAATCGCATTTTCTAACCCAGAAGACAAGATTATTGAATTAAATAAATCTGAAAAAGAGTTTCTGTTGACACTTGCAAGAAGCACCATTGAAACATACTTAAAAACAGGGAGAAAACCAAAGATTGATGAAAACTCTATACCAAACAAATTTAAGCAAAAGATGGGCTGTTTTGTGACCCTTGAGAAGAACCACAATCTAAGAGGATGTATAGGCCACATTTTGCCTCAGGAAGAATTGTATAAATGCGTAATTGACAATGCTATAAATGCTGCTGTAAAAGACCCAAGGTTTAATCCAGTTACTTTAGATGAATTGGATGATATAAGCATAGAGATTTCCGTGCTTTCTGTTCCTCAAAAACTAGAATTCTCATCTCCAGAAGACCTAAAGAATAAGCTTATTCCAAATGTTCATGGAGTAATATTAAAACGAGGATTTTACCAAAGCACTTTTCTTCCTCAGGTATGGGAGAAACTGTCTGACAAGGAAGAGTTTTTAACGCACCTTTGCTTAAAAGCAGGTATGGAACCTCTTTGCTGGACTAACCCAAATACTGAAGTTTATGTTTACAGAGCGTATGTTTTCTGTGAAGAAGATTTGTAATTTTAGCAATAAGTAGCGCAAATTACTTTTTCAGTTTCAGCAAGAAAAAAACCTCTGAACTACCCTGATTTTTAACCTTGCCTTTTAATTCAGAAAGTTCAAAACTCACAACCTCAAAACTTTTAGCTAGCTTTCCTTTAAGCTCTTCTGCTAAAGACAACGCTAACTCATCATCAACAGATTTATTCAAAACATAAGCAGGCTTGAACAATACAATTAGATAACTATTTTCGTGCATAAATTCTTTTAAATCAAAGATAAAATACTCAAGTCTTAAATTGCTCACATCTACGCTTATAAAATCAAACTTGCTCACATTATGTTTCTTTAGCTTATCTTCAAAATCGTTTAAGTCAAGAATGTTAGCTTTAACAAAAGTAAAGTTTTCATTCTCCTTTATGCTTTTATCCAAAACATCATTCACATCAACGCCAAAAACCTTTGCATTATTTTTAAGAAAAAAATCCGAAAAACCACCCGTTGAACAGCCTATATCTAAAACTAATTTTTGATTAAAATCAAAATCAAACCTTGACAAAAAATTCACCAACTTATAACCGCCTCTGCTGACAAAAGTTCCTTGAGTTATTTCAACATCATTATCGGGTTTAACTTCGTAAGCTGATTTCAAAATGACATTTCCATTAACTTTAACCAAGCCTAAAGAAATCAGATTCTGGGCCTTGGACCTCGACTTTACTAATTTCTTGTCAACAAGAAACCTGTCTAACCTCATAAAACCCTAAAAAGAGATTTCTTTTAAAAGTTTTTTGAGATTTTTCAAAGAATTAAAATAAAAAAATACTTTTTACTCAGAGAGATATTTTATAATTTCTTCTGAAAGTGTAAGATACTCATCAAGAAAAGATTCTTTATTTGTGTTAAAACTTAAGTCTAATGAAATGTATGCGTTAGACTTGCCGCCATAAAAGTAAGGTTTAAAGTACTCTATCTTACTTGCGATTATGTTATCTTTACTTTTCACAGTAGCCTTAGTAATTCTTGGTCCGTCTACAATAAGGTCAACTAAAGGACTTTCACCTCGATAGGTCGTTTCAAATTGGTCAATAATATCAACTAAATCTAAGATAATCTTATTGCTCTCTGTTGGAGTAAAGTCATATGCAAAACCATTATTTGTTTTTGGTCCTTTTTCTTTTACAATGTGAAGCTTCTTATACTCAACTGCCATTTTATCACCCTTCAGCAGTGATAATGCCTGCAGATATTTAAACTTTGCCATAATCTTAATTCTTGCTTAGCAAATCAACTAAAGCATCAGCAAACTCTTTAGCATACTTCGGATTGTTTGATGTAATTATATTTCCATCTACAACTACTTGCTTTCTCAGAAAAGTAACATTATTTTCATTAAAAATCCGCAGAGAATCATCTGTTTCAAACACTGTAGCCTTTTTCCCATTCAAAACCCCTGCCTTTGCTAAAATCATTGGTCCTAAACAAATGCCTGCAATTGTTTTATTCAGTTTATAAGCTGAACCTACAAAATTTATGACTTCTGGATATTCTAAAAGGGTGGGAGCGCCCGAACCGCCAATAACAACAACGCAATCAAAATCACTAGGAGAAAACTCAGATATTGTTTTATTAACATTCACCTCTAAGCCAAGCATCCCTTTAATTATTCCTTTTCTGACTGAAGCAACTTCCACATAAGCACCATTTTCTATTAACGTATTCTTAGTTATAACAAACTCTTCATCCCTGAAATTCTCAGGCGCTATTACAAGGATGCAACTCTTTCCTTTCAGCAAATCAGAACTCGCCGTTTTTGGTTCAGCAGATTTACATGAGAATACAACTAAGAGTAAAAAAACAAACAAACCTAAAAAAATCCCTGACAAAATAGATTTATAATTCTCCTTAAATGCCTGTTTTATCAGCTTCATTTGTGCGAATACCAAAACTCTAGTTGAGAATCTTTTCTTGCAAAGCCAAACCTCTCAAACTGAACAATCTCGTCAACTTTAACCATACTAATGTTGTATTCTACTAAGGCTTTGATTTTCTTAGCATCAGGCATCATTACTTTGATTTCTAAGAGTTGTTTATCATCAGCAGGAAGCCAGTGTATAATCCTGCTCCCTTTTCCTTTGAAATCCTCATATTCTTTTGAATGGAAATAAAACTCATTGCCTTTCTTATAGAAATTCAAGCATTCCATCAACCTTACAACTTCGTTGTCTTTTATCTTGTCAAAGTCCTCTTTTTCTATGTAAAATTCCCCATTTATTCTTAAAGTTTTATAACCGTAATCCACATCAGGATGCAATCTTATTTTTAATTCCTCTTCAGGAGCATTCTTTATTTGTATTTTAACCGGCTCCTTAATCAACATAAATCTCTTGGCAGACTTATCTACAATCTTCCTATTAAACGCGCTTATGAAATTCCAATCAATATTGGTAATCTGCGAAGACAAACCTATTTTTTTGACCATTTCATATAATGCTTCTCTCTGAATACCTCTTCTTCTCAAAGCTTTTAAAGTCACTAATCTTGGATCGTCCCAGCCTATCAATTCGCCTTTTTCAATTAGTTCTCTAATTTCCCTGCCTTTTGTTGTAGCGCCTATAACATTAAACCTTCCGTATTGTTTTACAAAAGGTTTTGGGTAATCAAACAGCCCTTTAATATAATTCTGCAACTCTTCCCTCATCTTGCCAAATTCATTGCTTCTAAGGATGTGAGTTACACCGTTCCAAGCATCTTCTAAAGAATTCTCAAAATCATACATAGGCCAGACCTTATACTTGCTACCATACTTGTAATGCGGATGCTCAACAATTCTGAAAATAACAGGGTCTCTCATCACATAATTCTTGTGCTTCATATCGATCTTAAGCCTTAAAGTGCATTCTCCTTCCTTGTACTTCCCACCAATCATATCCTGCCATTCTTTCAGATTTTGGTCAACACTCTTGTTTCTGCAAGCACATTCTATACCTTTCTGCCTGTTTTCTCTCATAATCTCTTGATTGCAGAAGCAGACATAAGCTTCACCTCTTTTAACTAAATCTGTAGCAAAGTCAATAAACTTTTGCATATCATCTGACGCAAATATAATCTTGTCAGGTATTATACCTAAATAATTCTGGATGTCTTCCAGCATAGAATCAACAAACTCCTGCTTAGATTTCTCAGGATTAGTATCTTCAAACCTCAATATGCTCTTGCCCTCATACCTTTTAGCGTAAAGATAATTTATCAAGAAAGACAAAGCATGGCCTATGTGAGCATACTTGCTTGGTTCAGGAGGTATCCTAGTAACAACTTTTCCTCTAATTGCATTAGGCAGTTCAGGCAAGTCTTTCTCCTTCTTCTCTTTTTTGAATATTTCTGGATACTTTTTATTTGCTAAATCTTTCTGTTCTTCTAGAGATAAATTGTTTATCTCTGAAACCTTTTCTTCAATAATAGGCAATAATTCTTTGATTTTTTGCTTGTATTCAGGAAATTCTGAGATTACCTTGCCTATCAAAGCCTTAGGATTAGCCTTTCCATCGTGTTCAATAGCGTTTTTTAGAGCGTGTTTCTCTATGATGTCTAATAATTCAGGTTTCATAATTCAACAAGAACATAGCATTAAATTATAAATATTTTGAAAATAGATAAGTAAAAATTAATAATCCCACAAAAAGTATCGTTTTTATTTAATAAAAGAAATTTTCTCTTCAATTTGCCTCAACAAGAATTTACCCTTTTCAGTTATAGAATAAAATGAATTCCGAGATCTCTTATTATTTAAAAGAATAACCAAATCATATTCTTTTAATTCTTTAAGTGCCCGGCTTATAGAAGAAATATGTCTTTTAGTCTTTTTACTAATTTGTGTAGGTGTCATAATGCCTTCCTTTAAAAGTGATAATATTTCAAATCTTATTTTACTTCCAATTATTAATCCAAGCAAATCCCAATCCATATTTAACACATATTTAACATGATTTATATATGTTTTTAACATATTTGTTAAATAAATTGATAAAAAATTTCTAATTTAAAAAAGATATGGGAAAGATAGTACTTAGTATCAAACTCAAATTTAGGTATGAGAATTTCATCAAGATATGTTTCCTTCATCATCTCTCTATAATGTGAAATCATTTCTGCACTCAATTTTGATTCAAGCATGGTTAAATTATCTTTAGGAAGAATAATTAACATAGAGAGTCTATTTCCTTTATAAGGTAATTTCAAGATTTGTAAAAACTTATCCTCAAAATAATTTAATTTCTCTTTTGGTTTCATAGACATCATAGGAACTTTTACTAAGTTTTTTGGATCTATTCTAAAATACATATCCTCTGTCCTTCCAGGGTCAAATTTATACATCCATTCTCCGTTAAAGTAAACAGCATTGGTAATTACTAATAGTGTTGAAGGGTCTATATCACCTCTAGATAGAAGGTTTTTGATTTTATGATTCGTTTGTTCCTCGATAAAAGTATTGATTGTTTTTATAGAAGCATCAGGAGCTCTACTAAAATCAACTTCTGCTGCCTTTCCGCCATAATATCTTTTAATAATATCCTTATAATTTTTGAGCAAGTGAAAATCTTTCTGAAGCCATAACGCGTTCCCTGTTCTTAATTCGTAATCTTTATGATTTGAATTGATTTCATTATATATCGCTGCGAAATTCGGCCTCAATTCACTATATTCCGGAAAATGAAAAACTGACTGAATTTCCTCAGAAGTTTTTCCTCTTGCGCCTTCATAAACCATTGCAAAAGCAGCAGAAATGCTGTATGGCGAATAAAATATGTTTCCATGTTTAGATTTGATTAATTCAGAATACAAATCAAAGGCAAACTGGTTGTTTGCGTTTACTACTTCTTGTATTCCTTCAGGTGTTGAGCCTGTATCATCAGCTTTTGGAGGCTTCAACGGATCGTAAGGAAAATTAAACAAAATTCCGACAGCACTCCCAACTACAATAACAAACAAAACAATTATTAAGGTCAAAATTTTCGGTTTCATAAAGCCAAATAATCTATATTATTATAAAAAGTTTAACGTTATTTTTAGGTTTAGACCTAACTATGATTAATAAAAAACCATCTAAATCTAATGCGGAAATAAAACTTCTCCTAAAAGAAACAATATAAACAGAAAACCAATAAAAGTTGATATAAAAACTAAAACAGAAAGGTCCTTCTTCTTAATAAGTGCAATAATCCCAAATAAAAAAGCAAGAATGCCAAAAAGAAACCCTGTTAACATAGGCAATGATACTGCTGGTCTTAAAATAATATCTTGGAGTATTGTTTTTCCTGAAGGACCATAAAAAACAACAGAATGCATACCTATAAAAAATAGTGCTGGTATTAAAACAATCAAAGCTATGGACAATTTGCCTAATTTGGTTTTTGGTTTGAATGTTGGTTTCATATTTTTGAATGATAAGCGAAATTAAACGGAATATCATTCACTAACTTCAATTCCATATTTTCTCTGAAGCGCTCTCCATTTAAACCAGTTATGTCTACTAAGATAGCCATTATGAGATTCTGATAATTCATTTAATCGAATCCAATCCTGCGCATCTTGATACTCTTCTGAAATACTGTCAAAAGATTTACCATCACTTATGAAAATTACTTCAGGATCTGAAGTAAGTTTTCCTGCACCTACATAGTCTCCATCAGCATATGTTGGTATGGTAGGTGTAGTTGTTTCAATAAAGCAATAGCTAGTATTTTTATAAGAGTACTCCAAAGGACATTTAATTCCTACAGCCATATGATTCTCAGGTTCGAACTTAAAAAAAACTACACCA
>JASKKU010000004.1 GCA_030154045.1 Candidatus Woesearchaeota archaeon | reverse complement strand
TTAGAATTACAGCAAGCAGTAGTATCACTACCACAAGCACCGTTAGCACTACTGTCAGAACAAACTCGATAATACTCGCTAGGATCATCGCCGCAACAATTAGTTGCTGCAATCTCACCACCTAAGTTCCAACCTATGCCCTGATCACCGCTAGTTAAATCACAACTAGAAACGCAATAACTTGAACTTTCGTCAGGGTTTTCCCAAGTACCTGAATTACAATAGCTATTTCCCATAATAGGTGTACCATAACACGCACCACTACTTTCGCACAAGCCATAATTATCCACGCAGTCAGTATTGGAATTACAGCATGCTGTAGTATCAGCACCACAACTGCCTTGATCAGTACTGTCTACACAATTTCGAACATATTCTCCAGAGTCATCGCCACAACAACTACTTGCAGCAACTTCACCACCTAAATTCCAATGGCCTGAACCTACTTTACAGGTACAATATGTTTCACTATTATCCCAATTAACAGTGTATTCTACAAAAATCCCACTATTGCCTGCACTCTCTCCTTCATCAGAGTATGCATAAGCAATATAATTGCCTTCACTAACGCAGCATGAAGAACCGTATGTAAAGTCTGTACAACTAGTACTAACAGTTGTTCCAGGAGTGCCAGGACAATTAGCTTCAGGGTCATTAACAATTGTTGTGGAAGCTGATGCGACAGTACCGTCAAAAACAGGTTCGTGTATTTCAACATAAAGAGTAGCTGAGAAAACGAAAGGAATAACAATTAGAATTAAAGCCAGAACTAACAAATACGAATTCCTCAATGCTTTAAAAGACTTAATAAGCATGACTCAGTCAATTTAAAGAATAAACTCTTTTTTAAAATTTGCTTTATTTATAAAAAAAGATAAAAATACAAAGAGAGAAATTAAAAAGGGAATCCTTTTAAATTAATACCCAATTTAAAAAATAACAACAATGAAAATAAAAACACATTTAAAAATAATTAGCGCAATCATTTTATTCTTTATTTCGGTTTCAATAATCCAGAATCTCTTTTTTCCAATACATCTTAATTTAAAAATCACTGATAAAGTAATAAACGATACCCTGCCAAGAAATCTTTTGGAGGATAACATTAACAATGAGAACTTATCAGACATAATTACGATTAATAATAAAAAGGTTTCTATATGCACTGATTTCAAGGAGATAAGTCAAGAGAACATTGAAAAACAAATCTTTTTAAGTTTAAAAGTAAATTGTTCCTGTAAAAACTTCTTTTTAGAACGGTTTGTTCGTTATAAAACTACAGCTATATATCGGTTATATTCAATAGATAAGCCTTACTTAGTTAAAAAGGAAAATAACGCTACAATTCTTATATTTAAAGTTCCTTTTGATATTGCAAGGCTTGACCAAAAAGCAAATATTTTATGTTTCAATTCAAATAGTGGCTCTAAGAACGAAAAATGATTATAACTTTACTTGATTGGATGCTTGTAATTCTCATTTTAATTTTTGGGGCTCGAATTTCATACACCGATTTTAAAAGAAATAAAATATATAATAAAGACTTGTTATTGTTATTAATCTTTTCATTAATCATCATTTGTATCCAAGATGTGATTTTTTTTATGAATTATGGAAAGATTTTTCTATTGCCAAAACATGTTCTAAGAGGAATACTTGGGATTTCAATAGGTTTCTTGTTTTGGATAATGGGACTTTGGGCGCCTGCTGACGGAAAACTTTTTGGTGTTTTATCTTTCGTAATTCCAGGCAGATTCTTAGTAGTTACAAATAATTCTGAGATGTTAAGCCTGCTTTCAAACATTTTAGTTTTGATTTCTATTGCAATTATAATTCCAAACATAACCAAATTAGACAAAAAAGACTTAAATCAAATTAAAAAGATATTAAATCCCAAAAGTATAAGCTTTTCTTTAATTGGAGTTTTCGGATTGCTTTGGATACTTCAATGGATTATGAGTCTTCTTAGAATCAACGGAAATATTATTTTAACTGCAATAATATTAACATTCATCATAGGTTTTTTCAGGGTTGTTTTCAAACTTAAGTTTAAAGTCTTAATTTTTCTACTTTTTTTCTTAAGACTTTTTTTAGACTTCCCAAATTACCTAAGCTTACAAGAAATGTTTAAGATGCTCAAAGTTTTTGTAGTTTATATACTTCTAAGAATGATCATTCTAGAAGGAATATTTAATAAAAATATTGCTTACAAAAAAGTAGACGAATTAAAGATTGGAGATTACTTAGCGATGGTTCCTGTAAAAGAAAACGGTAAAATCAATCTCAAAAGAATAAATTTCTTTTCTTTGTTTAATTATCTCAGCACGGCTTTAGGATTTGAGGAGTATGAAATCATCGGCAATTATGACCAATCAATTGGTTTAGAAAGCGAGAATATTGAAGTTATAAAAAAGATATTTAAAGAAAAAGGAACTACCGAAGTCCCAGTATTTAAAACTATGCCTTTTGCACCATACATTGTTTTAGGATTTGTAATAGCAATAATCTGCAAAGGCGATGGTTTTATACTATTAGGAATATTTATTAAGACTATATTGTGGAAAATAGGCCTGCTTAAAATTTGAGGTTAAAAAATGAAAACAAAAAAACTTAATGCTGGAAAAATGTTTTTAGTTAGTTTGGGTTCCTGGCTAATCTTCCGTTGGATTGTTTTTCATTCTACATTTGTATTCGCTTTAATAGGAGTTGTTTTAATAATAGGTGCTTTTATTAAAAAATAAAATGGCTAAAAATGAAAACAAATAACCGCTTCAATAAAGTTCTATTAATTAATCCACCTTTTAGTTCTAGGTTCATAAGAGAAACTAGATGCCAACATAAAGCATCTAAGATTCATACAGTTTTTCATCCTTTAACTTTGCTATATACTGCAACTTTACTTGAAAAGAATGGCATTCGAGTAAAAATTTTTGATTTCAATGTAGAAAAGAGAAAAGATTTTTCAAAAGTATTAAAACAGTTCAAACCTGAATTAATAATCTCTACAACATCGACGCCAACTATTGAATCGGATTTAGAATTTTTAAAAGAGATTAAATCAAAAACTAATGCAAAAATAGCATTAACGTCGGTTCATTCAACTTATTTTTATAAAGAGATTCTTAACAAACAGCCTTTTATTGATTATATTCTGCTTTATGAACCAGAAATGCCTGCTTTAGAATTATGCTCAGGAATAAAATTTACTAAAATCAAAGGACTAGCTTATAGAGAGAAAGGAGAAATAAAGGCAAACAACGAGCCAAATCGTCTAGACTTAAAAAAAATCAAAATGCCTTCTTGGCACCTAGTAAAGGTAAAAAGATACAAGATTCCTATAATTAATGAACCTTATGCTTTAATTCAAACAGGCAGAGGTTGTCCATTCAACTGCGACTTTTGCGTAGTGCCTTTTTATTTCGGACATAAAGTTAGGAAAAGGAATGTTGCTGATGTAGTTGATGAGATAAAGTTCCTAAAAAAGAAAGGTATTAACTTCTTTTACTTCTTTGACGAGACATTTAATGATGATAACGATTTTTTAGTCAGTTTACTTCAAGCAATTAAACCTTTAAATATTACTTTTGTGTGTAATTCCAGGTCAGACTTGTTAACTGAAGAGCAAGCAAAACTGTTTTCAGAAGCAGGAGTCTTCTTCATAGGGTTTGGCATTGAAAGTTTTAGCGATTCCGCGTTAAAGAAAATGAATAAAAAAGAAAAGAGTAAAGTAATAATCCAGAAGATAGAATTAGCAAATAAACATAGGATTCCAATTTTTGGTCATTTCTTAATTGGCTATGGCTCTGATCCTATAAAGGACGCATTAACTGCATCTAAGTTAGGCTTAACCTTCGCCAACTTTTATACAGTATCACCTTTCCCCGGCTCAGCTTTATATGAAAAAGTGAAAAAGAAAAATATCGACTTCAAAAAGGTTAATTTTGAAGATTTTGGTTCTAAAAAAGATAAGTTCAGAAAGAAGTTAGCAACGCTGATTTTTTATTCAAACCCTTTTGTTTTGTTTCGTATTTTTAAGCTATTTTCAAGATACCTTTTACTAAAAAAATCTAGAAAGTAATTTTTATTTCTTAAAGTATTGTGATAATGGTTTATCTAAATAAATAAGAAAAGACTTTGTTTCATCACTTAACCCCGGGCAAAATTTAGTCAGCTTATCATAGTTTTCTTTAGAACCTCTTAGAGAAAGAACCTCTTTTGGAATAAGACCTGGAATTGCATCTGTAAAATATTCTATTAAATAGAGATATGTTAAATTCTGGTACTTTTCATTGTACTTACTCTCAAGTTCCTGGTAACTACTTATTGCCGAATAGACTTTTATAAAATTCAAATCTTCAATTAGAGCCTTAGGAAAATACACTGGACAATATAAAATTGCGTTACTAAAACAAGACCTATTTTTTTGGATGTCAATAAGGGCACTATCGGTAAAAACATTTTTTAAATTGATATCTTTAATCGAGGAATAAGCATTTAGCGAAAAGATCATAAAAAGTATTCCAAAAACAAAAATTAGGGAATATAAAACCTTGGAATTTAAATTTGGATTTTTTATTCTAATAACAGACAGGCCTATAAATAAAAAAGGGTACAATAATTTCTGATATCTTTGCTCATAACTAAAATCGTAAGCAGAATAAATTAAACTAAGTAAAATGAATGATACAAAAATGAAGAGATAGAAATATTTTTGTGTTTTGCCTTTGGACTTTTTCAAAGAATAAAAAATAAAAATAAAAAACAATATAAAAAAGACAAACCAAGGAGTTCTAAACATTTTAATAACAAAAGAATGTAAAAAGTTCAATAAATCAAATCGAATAATTTTAGGACCTTTAAAAATTGAATTCACTCCTGAAAAGATTATTACCGAGCCTAAAAAGATAAAAAACATAATTATGAGATAGGGAAACCAATAGAAAATCTTCCTCTTAAACTTAAAAAGTATAAACAAGAAAAAAGAGAAACTTACAACAATCAATTCATAACGAGTTAAAGGCAAAACCAAGGATAAAAAGTATAAAAACCAAAGCAAATCTTTTCTTTTATCAAAAACATAAACTTGAAAAAGATAAATAAAAAACAACAGGAAAAACACTGCCAAAGATTCAGGTTTATTTAAAGTAAGATAAAAAAGATTATATGGAGCAATAGAAAACAAGAACACAAAAAGATAACTTAACTTTTTGTCAACGTTAAACTTTCTAAAAATCATAAATAGCAACACTGCGGAAAAAAAAGTCGAAAGAAACGAGATGATTCTACCAAGAAGCTGGGAGTAAAAATAAGAATCTGTGTTGAAAAAAGATAATAGCGTTGAGAAACCTAAAGGCCTAGGAAGGATAGGATCAGTTAAAGTAAGATGCCTAAAAATTTTTAACGAATTAATTACATTTTCAGGTTCATCATAATATAACTTAGAATGCCAACCATTAATAAAAGAAAAAATAAACATCATTATAAAAATTAACAAAAACAGTTTATTCCTTCTCAAAGTCTTAAAAATCGCAGAGAAAAGTTTGTAATTTAAGAATAAATAAACATAAAAAAAGATTAGAAAGATGATAAAAACATTTGCAAAAAGTGCATCAGGCAATTGATAAATCAAAGTTGATAAGTTTATCATGGTGGGATTTAAACTTATTTGATTTAATAAATTTTACTTTAATATAAAAGAATTAATTAAAAATAAATCTTTCTACTTAAGAAAAATGAAAACTACTCTTCAATCTCTGCATTTTCTTCAAATTCATCTGAATCAATATTAGCATTCAAAAGTTCTACTTCACCGCCTACAGCTTTAATCTTGTCAATGGCTTTCTGAGTAGCTGAAGCTACCTTAACCTTAAGTTTTAAGTTAATGTTTCCTTTCCCTAAAAGTTTATCAAAGCCTTCAGAAGTTAAATCCAAAGTGATAAACCCAGAT
Source organism: Candidatus Woesearchaeota archaeon (assembly GCA_030154045.1). Lineage (GTDB taxonomy): Archaea > Nanobdellota > Nanobdellia > Woesearchaeales > JASKKU01 > JASKKU01. Next base: position 37,027 of record JASKKU010000004.1, on the reverse strand, counting down.
TTATCAGGAGTTAAACCTTTGTTTTCAATTAAGATTGGCAAATCCCTTAAATTGATTGTAACTGGCTTCTTGAAATGTGTTGGCTTAAAATCTCTTCCTGAAAAGTATTTCTTATTCTTCCAGATTGAAGGTTTTTTCTGGTCTGCTCTTTTACCAGTACCTGCTAGACCTCTGCCACCCCTGTGACCTGCTCTGGTAGCATTCCTGTGACCAGTACCTCTATACCTTCGTCCTAACATCTTGGTAGTTTTTTTCTTTTTTCTAACAACCATGAAAATCACCTAATAACTAAAATTAAATCATCCTCTTTATCAAATCATTGATTTTTTCGCCACGATAACCTAAAGCACCACCAATTGAGAATGGCTTCTTTATGCCTTTCCTCTCGAAACCACCTTTAGGTGGATTCAAATGGAAGACATGAGGCTTGTTTGAATTGCTTTTTTTCTCTTGTAAAAGCTTTAAAGTCTCTTCATCAATCTCTCCATAAGTGGTATAATCTTTAACCTTTTCAATCATTCCCATAATTGAAGGAGTTTTATCATAAACTACACAGGTTAATCTTTTAGTTAAGTTCAGCTTGTCTAAAGTGTCTCTAATATGCACATCCACATTAACCCGTGACCTTATTAAAATAACTGCAACTTTGTCCATTTTCAACCCTCTGTTTTAATTTTTCTCCTCGATTTTTTGAGGTTTAGCACCATCAACAATACCAAGAGATTTAATCTGTTCTTCATCAAACACCTTGATTTTTGATAATTGTTTTAGAGCCTCAAATGTTGCTTTAATCAAGTTAATCTTTTTACGAGATTGTCCTGTAGAGTTAACCCATACATCAGTGATTCCTGCTAATTTAAGGACCTTCTGAATTTCTTTCTCAGCAACAATTCCTTTACCTTTAGGTGCTGGCAAAATTTCCACTTTAACTGAGCCACACTTTCCTGAAACTTTGAAAGGAATTGAATGAGGTTCTCCACAAGCGCACTCCCAAGAGCCACAACCTCTTTTAATCTTGATGATATTTAACTTAGATTGCTTGATTGCTTTTTCTCTTGCAGGGACAGTATCTTTTGATTTTCCAAAGCCAATACCCACATGACCGTTCATATCGCCACAAACCGCAGCAGTAGAGAACTTTGGTTTATTACCTTCAGCAGTTTTCTTCTGTGTTTGTCTGAAAACTCTTCTACTACCGCCACCAAACTTACCTTTTGCTTGACCAACCAAGATAAGCTCTTTTTCAAGATTTGGAAGAAGATAATCAACAATCTCTGGCTCAAGGATTCTATAGCCTTTTGATAGAATCTCATCAATGTTATTTATAACACCTTCTTTAACTAATTTGCCCAGTCGTGTTTTCGGAACCCAAGATTCAAAACCCTCTGGAGATTTTGTTACCTCTTCAACGACTTCTTCATCTGCAACAATTTCTTCATCTGTTTCTTCAACATTATCTGCTTCCTCGGTTAATTCTTCAGTTGATTCTTCAAAAGTTTCTACAGTTTCTTCTTGAACAGGTTCTTTAACTTTTGTCTCTTCCCTTGCTTCCTTCTTTACTTCTTTTGAAGCGTTCTTAAATTGCTTCTTTTTCTTAGGATCTTGAGATGATTCTTTTTTACTCATTAAATATCACTCTCCATGATTTTTGTTTTAACCTTCTCAAAAGTATCTGATAAACTAAGAACATCTAAACCTTTTGATAAGTATTCTGAGAACTGTTTGTTAAAGCTAGCTTCGTCATTTTCTTTAAGAGTTTTTGCGAATTCAACAATATGTTTGCCACTGATTCTGTCATCATCTGGAAAAACCTCTGGATCATGAGATGTTTCTAAGCCTACATCTGCTAAACCTTTTAGGAAAGCACTAACTCTACCCTTCTTCTGGAACTTTCGTAAACCAATATCCACAACAAAATCCGTTACTTTATGTTTCTTACAGAGTTTACCAACATAAACACCAAATAAATAGGAAGCAGGCAAACTCTTCTTTGAAAAGTCCCAACCGAATTTTGACAATGATTTTGAAGTTGTACCAAAAATAACTTTATCACCGGAAGGATCAAATTCTGTTAGTTGAGCAATTAAGCCTGTATTAGTTAGTCTTAAAACTAGCCTAGGCTTACCTGATTTCAACAACTTCAATCTTCTATGATAATCTGTTCTTCCTTCTCTTTTCCTTCTAAAAGGGATAACCTTAACCATTTTTACTCACTCTTTTTGATAATTCCTTTCTCAGATAAGTATAACTTTAGGTGCCTTAAACTCCTAAAGACTCCGCCTTTAACTCTTCTATAAAACAATCTATAATCATTAGGACTGATCAATTGTTTTTCTTTTAGCTCCTTAAGATAAGCTCGTTGTTTTCTAACTCTGTTCATCCATTGTTCTTTCCGATCATTCCTGGCAGTTTTCTTACCTTTTCTGGAACCGTGACCTTTTCTATGTCCTTTCTTTTTTTGTTCTCTTAATTTAACGAACCTAACTTTTGAAATACCTTTAACTTGCTTCTTTCTAATGAAACCTTTATGAATTAGTATCTTAATATCCTCACGAGTAATTGCTTCCTTAATTTCATCAAGGTGTTCCTCGTCAAATATAACTCTGTAAGGTGAACAATTCAAAATTGATGCAGCAATCCTCTTCTTTGATTTCAAATCCATTTTTACTCACTCTCGAATTTTGCTTTTAATTTTGTGGCTTTGTTAAGATCTTATCATATTCTTCTTTTAGTTTTTCTTTTTCAGTTTTTGTCTCTTCAGCCTTATCTGTGCCCTTTTTTTCTTCACTCATCTCTTTAGCTTCTTTCTTTTTTTCCTCTTTATTTTCTTCTGTTTTCTCTTCAGATTCCTTAACTGCTTCTTCAAGACTCTTCTTTATTTTTTGCTTCTTCTCTTCTTTTTCTTTTTCTCTCTGCTCTTTTGAGAGTTCTCTCTCTTTAAGTAAGCTCTCTAGCTTTTCTTTTGAAAGGTTCAAAACAGTAATCTTTTTCTTAACAGCCTCATCGAAAATTAATTTCTTTTTAAGCAAGCCAACTGAACTTGCGATAACTATGCCTTGAGTTTTTGAATCAATGTTTGCCAAATCCTTAACTGAATAAACAGTAACAGGGAATAACCCTTTTGGATGCATGCCTTTAACATCTCTTGGACTACCATAACCAACTTCAACAACTCTTGGATAACCCCTCTTCTTAAGCCTCATCTTTGATTGATGACCTTTAGGCCTTCTCCAACTACCGAATTTATGTATTCGTCTCCAAGAGCCTGAATTCTTGTAATCAGGTTTCTTCCTCTTGATTATTTTCCTTAAAACAAGTTTATCTTGAATCGTCACTATAACCACCTCTTAAATTAAGGACTTACCATTCTTTTCTATGATAAATATCCCATCCTGGAAAATTCTCCTATCCCTGTTAGTAATCCTAGTAAGTTGTTCAATAGCAGTTGCACAATTACCAACCTTTTCAATGTCTATGCCACTAACTTCAATAATATCGCCATTAACCTTAACATCAACATCTTGAGGTAAAGCCAAAGTCCTAGGATACTTCTCACCATAAAAGTTCTTTACGACAAGTTCGCCTTTTTGAATGCTAACAGTCATAGGAAAGTGTGAGTAGCATATCTTTAATTTGTAAACAAAGCCCTCAGTAACACCTTTTATCATGTTTTTTATGTGAGCTTGGTAAGTGTTTAAAACAGTCTTATGTCTTTTAGTTGCGTTCTCAACTTCAAGGGTTATTTTATTTCCATCAATTACAATATTAACTAAAGGATGAGTAAATTCACGAGATACGCTCCCTTTAGGTCCTTCAATAGTCAATATCTTAGAGCCTTCTTTTACTTCCAATCTTGCAGAGACATTCTCTGGCAAAGTTATTGTTGTTTGCAATTTTTCCACTTTCATTTTAAAACAACCCTTGATTTTTTTGTTTTAATAACAATAGGCAATTAACCTTCCTCCTAAATTCTCTTTAATCGCATCCTTATGAGTCATAATGCCCTTTGGCGTTGAAACAATAACGATACCAAAACCTTTTGCAGGTAGGTATCTCTTTTCAACATTTACATACTCATCTTTTTTGATTGAAAACCTTGGCTTTATAGCTTTAAGTTCAGTTATTCGATGCAATAAATTAACTTTAACAACTCTACCTCTTGAAGTTTCTTCTACACTAAAGTCGCCAATGTATCTGTTGTCTTTTAGTATCTCTAAAACCTTAAGCAAAAGGTTTGATACATTCGTAATTGTGCATTCTTTCTTACGAAGCTGTTCGTAATGATTTATCTTAAACAATGCGTCTGCTAAAGGATCATTTAAACTCATATTATCACCTTAATCATATTTTTTAAATCCGAGCTCAAATGCAAGCTCTCTGAAACAGTGTCTGCATAAATGCAGGCCATACTTTTGAATATGAGCGCCAACTCTACCACAGCGCTGGCATTTATACTTCGCTTTTCCACCACTTCTTTGTTTAGGAGCGCTGTGTTTCAGATACTTCTTTAAAATTGCAGGTTTTGCTTTTAATTGTACAAAGACCTTGTCATAATTTGCACTAGTCATCTTGACACCTCATTAAACAACATCAACCTTAAATTTAGACTTTATAAAATCTATAGCTTCTTCCTTTCCTATCCAAACTTTTTTATTGAGAGATTTTCTTTGAATCTTCCTATGAGCAATTCTAAAACCCCTTCTTGAAAGAGTCACACAAACTTGCAAACCAAACAACCCAATCGAATGATCATACTTTAAACCAGGAATTTCAATATATTCCGGAATGCCAAATGAGAAGTTACCTCTGTCGTCAAAAGCCCTTGAACTAATCTTGTTTGAAACTGCTTCAAATAATCTTGCTAACAATTCTTCAGCTTCCTTTCCTCTAACAGTAACCTTCACACCAATCTGCAAACCAGGCCTTATATCCCAGTTTGGGATTCTGTGTTTTGCTCTTGTTTTAATAGGAGTTCTTCCAGTAATCCTCTCCAAAAGTTTAACACCACCTTCTAACCTATTAACATCTCTGCCTGCGCCAATATTCAAAGTGACTTTTTCAATCCTGACTTCCCTCATAGGGTTTTTTAACTTAGACTCAGTTGCCATTGCTATCTCCTCTTAAAGATATTGCAGGTTTATCTTTTTGACCTACAACGATTAGATTTTTCAAAGGAATTTCAACTATACTACTATCAGATAATTTAATTTTCACTTTTGAATTCTCAACTTCTTTAACATTAGCAAAACTTCCTACATGAGCACCTGATAAGATGTAAACTAAGGCATCCTCTGAAAGTGGTAAAACCTCTTTTACCTTTTTCTCTTTCAAATCAAAGACAATTGAACTTCCAGGTTTTAGTGTTTTCAAGTCATCGGTTGCAAACATATTAGTACCATCATTAAAATTTAACTGAAGCCTATCTCCTTTTAGTTTTGTTTTGTTTATCAACTTCAAAACTTTTAGATTAGCTTCATCTTCAGGAATTTCAATAGCTGTTAGTTTGCCTCTTTTATTTAAGATAACCCTGTAATGCTTATTCAATTCTGGGAAACTGATAACATCAAAAATCCCAACTGGAGCTTTTTTTGAATAAATGTTCTTTGAGTTAACTAAGACTTTCTTCTCCTTTAGCAAATAAAAAACCTCTCTGCCATCTTTTGCGATCTTAAGCACTTCCCTTAACCAAACTGAGATAGGCATTGAATACTGAAGACCTGTTCCTGAAGGGAAAGGTCTAACTATAAAAGTGCCTGCCTTTCTCAAAATATTCCAAGTTTTTGGTGCTGCCAACCTCTTTAAATGATACTTAACCATTTTTAGTCCCTCTTAAGTTTTTGAACCCTCTTTGGGTCCTTAAGGTTTAAATCAATAATTTGCAAGTTTGATGGGTGAATAGGAACATAAACTTCGCTACCATCAGCTTTTTTGACTTTTATTGAATCAATAAAAACCTTAATATTCTTCAAATCAACCTTTGCAACCTTACCTGTTGTCCCTTTATAAGTGCCTCTCAAAACCTTTACTTTATCTCCTACAACAACTCTGATATTTCTTACATTATATTTCTGCCTAAGCTCTTTTGACAAATTCGTGTGTAAAAAAGCGCTCCTCAAATGCAAAGGCGCTTGATAAACATACTTCCTCTGTTTCCTAGGATTCTTACTTGAAACCCAACTCTTTGAAAAAACTTTCATCTTATGTCAACCTCTTTAAATTATGATTGAAGCAAACCTTGCAATTGAAGGCCATCTATCACAAGCTTCCTTAGCTACAGGACCTTTTATCATAGTTCCTTTTAGATTACCAAAATCATCTTTGATAATCACAACAGCATTATCATCAAACTTAACCCTTAAACCTGAAGGTCTTCTGAATTCTTTTTTCTGTCGTACAACAATTGCTTCAACAACAGATTTTCTCATTTCAGGTTTACCTTTGACAACACTACAAACAACTAAGTCACCTATACCTGCTGCTTGAAGCCTTCCTTTGACAGTCTTGAGTTTCTTAACTGCGATAATCTTGACTTGCCTAGCTCCCGAGTTATCTGCAACATTAACTACAGCGCCTACAGGCAATCCTCGGGTTATTTTTGAATCTACAGCCTTCATCTTATTCACTCTTTTTCAGCATTTGCGCGTTTTACGATTTCAACAACAACAAAACTTTTGGTTTTGCTTAAAGGTCGTGTTTCTGCAATTTTAACAACATCTCCGACCTTAGCACCAATACATGGAGGATTATGAGCTTTAAATGTACTGATTCTTTTTTCATACCTTTTGTACTTTCTGACATAATACAATCTAGTCTTCTTTACAGTAACTGTCTTGCTCATCTTGTCAGAGGTAACAGTACCTTGGAAAACTCTTCCTCTAACTTTCAAATTACCGTGAAATGGACACTTTGGGTCATCGCACTCTTTTTCAGGCGCTTTTACCTTGAGACCTATGTTTTTTACCATTTTGCTTACCTTTTCTTTTACGATTTTTTTTACGTAATCGTGAATGGAATCTACCTAAAAGGGCATTCCCATTCATTATAAAAACTTTTCCGTTCGTTTCGAATCGGAAAACTCTATTTTTCTTCAAGACAACCTTTGTTTTGTTGTCATCTGTGAGCATGACAATTGCGTTTTTTAAATCGCGAACCACTATGCCTGATAAACCTTCCTCCAGAGTATTCGCTGAGCTAACCACTTCAACTCTGGATCCTATCAAAAAGGTCATTTTTGTTACTTATCTAATTTTGATAGACTCTGGTGAAAATCCCTGTTCAATCAAAATGTCTCTCACTTGTTTCTTGTGGTCGCCTTGTAGCTCGATACTATCTTTAGTGTAAGTCCCACCACAAGCCAACCTGCTTTTAAGCGTCTTTGCTAGTTCCTTGATGTCTAAGTTCTTTGAATCCAATCCTGAAACCACTGTGTAAACTTTGCCAAACTTTCTCTTTTCAACTCTTACTTCAATCTCTAAGTTTTCCTTAGCGATTGTTCCGCAAACACACAATTCCTTCGGTAGTCCGCAAACTGGACAAATTTCACTCATTTGATTCGTTTATTTTCTTTTGTTTTGCTTTATTCTCAACAGTTTTTTTCTTTAAGTTTGCTGAGCCTGAGTTTAAAATGGTAAGTATTCTGGCAATATCCTTTCGAGTTTTTCTAATCTGGGATGAAACTTTTGAATTTATTGAAGATTGCCTCTGAGCATTCAACTTGACTAATTCAAGTTTTAATTCAGCAAGCTTCTTTTTCAATTCATCTTCTGTTAAATCCTTTAAAGCATTAAATGTCTTGCTCATGAGCTCTCACCACTTACTTGTTCATTAATCTTAACATCATCAGGTAAAACAGCATCGGGAGGCAAAATCCTAACAGTTACGCCGACTTTTCCAACCTTAAGGGTTGCATAGGTCTTAGCTTCTTTAACCAAGTATTGAGCAGGATAACCGCTCTTTTTAAGGTGACCTTTTGAAACTCTCCAGGTCTTTGCTCTTGCACCAGGAACCTTTCCTGAGATAATAATCTCTGCGCCTCTTGCACCAGCATGCATAATCTTCTCGATAGTTTTATGCATTGCTGATTTAAAGACATTTGGACCATATCTTTCCAAACGCAAAGCAATGTCCTCTGCAAGGATTCTTGGGTCAAGATAAGGATTCTCAACCTCTATAACTTCAATCTCAGGGTTCTCTAAACCAAACATCTCTTTTAATTTTTCAGATAAAGAGCCGATGTTCCTACCTTTTCTGCCGACAATAATTCCAGGTCTAGAGGATTTTATAACTATTTTTTCTCCGAGAGGCGTCCTCTTAATCTCTACTTCCGATATACTGCCCTGTTTAAACTCCGAGAAAATATAATCCCTTACCCTTTGAAGCTTAACATTGTTCTTTATAAAAGATCTTTCAATCATGAGCTTTCACCACTTTTATCTTTTTTAGGTTCAACCTTTTGAGCATCCTTTTTTGAAGTTGATTTAGGTGATTTGGGTGATTTAGTGGAATTAGTTGATTTATTACTTGACTCTGTTTTCTTAGATTCTGCTTTCTTAGCAGGTTTAGACTTAGGTTTATCTTCCTTCTTTTTAGATGTCTTGACTGCTTTTTCAGTTAAAGTAATCTTAATGTGAGCATTTTTTGCTTGTCTTCCCCTGTGTCTGCCAGCCTTTAATCTCGTTTGACCTTTATCTACAGAGATAAAGGAAACATAAAGGTCGTTTCTTGAAAGTCCTTTGTTTACAGCGTTTGCTTCTGCATTCTTCAACACTTTCAAAAAGTAAGTTGCACATTTAACTGGGAAACCACCAGGACCTATACCTGTTTTGTGAGCTTTATCTCGATTATATCTCTTGTAAGGTACTGCTTTTTTCAATGCAATTACATCATTTAGTATTTTGTAAGCTTCATCTAAGGCTTTATTTCTAATAGCTCGTGCTAATTCAACGCCTTTCTTTCTGGAAATAGGCACATTTCTTACCTGCGCAGTTGCACTTTTTTCAACATCTTGTGAATTCATAGTTAACACCTACCTACTTAACTGAAGCGTGTGCTGTAGATCTTGTAGCACCAATACCTGGCGAGCTATGCTTAACCTCTGATCTTGTTGGAGCAAACTCGCCAAGCCTCCTACCAATCATCTCTGGAACGATTTTAACGCTTACAAATGTTTTGCCATTATGGATTCCAATAGTTTTACCAACAAATGAAGGCAAAATAATCATATCTCTGCAATGAGTCTTTACAAAATCTTTTTTCTGTAGCTTTTCTACAAGCTTCTTCTCTGCTTCTGTGAGTCCTCTCTGAATTTTCCTTCGCTCTCTTGAACATAATAATTGAGCAAACTCATTCAAACTAAGCTTTTTTAATTCTTCAAGAGTTTTACCCCGATAAGTAAATTGTTTTGCCATTTTTATCACTTCTTCCTACCAGTTCTTCTGGCGGCAATATAACCAACTTTCCTACCTGGTGGCGCATGCCTTGAAACTGGTTTAGCTTTGGATTTTCTTGAAGACCTCTTGTTACCGAATGGATGGTCTACAGCATTCATAGCACTTCCTGAAACCTTTGGATAAAGATGATGTTTTGCCTTAGCATAATAATACTTATTACCCGCTTTTACAAAAGGCTTATCAACTCTTCCACTACCTGCAACAACTCCCAAAGTTGCTCTGCAGTTTGGATTGAATAGTTTCTTCTTTTTGGAAGGCATCTCAACAATAACTGCGTCAGCGTTCTTTGAAATAATTCTCGCAGTAGTTCCTGAAGCCCTTACGAACTTACCTCCATCACCAGGAACACCTTCAATGTTAAAAATAAGGCTACCTTCAGGAATCTGTTTTAAGAACAAAACATCTCCTGAATTTAAAGAGGATGGATCATAATACTTAATTCTCTGGCCAACCGCGACACCTTCTGCAGCAATATGATAGTATTCCTTGCCATTATACTTTAATTTAATCAAAGGTGCGGAATGCAAGCTATTCTTGACGATGTCAACGATTTCTAAGTCATTAACATCTATGCCTAAAGGTAAATATTTAGCTTTAGCTTTGGTTTTGAAATCTGGAAATCTATACAATGGAGATCCTGAACCTCTCCTTTGTGCTATTATTCTCTTACCCATTTTTTATTCCACCTTGTTAAGATTATACCAAACCTAATTTAGTTGCCAAATCAAAGGCAGGATTTTCTGCAGATAATTTAACAATCGCTCTCTTCTTTCCCTTCGGAGTAATATAAACTCTAACATCTTCAACTTTAACATTAAATGTGTTTTCCAACTCAGATTTTACATCATTCTTTGTTGTATCTTTAGTTACTTCAAAACATATCTTGTTCTCAGTTTCTAATAACCTAATGTACTTTTCTGAGTTTATCGGTTTAACGATTGCCATTTTTCTCACATAAATAAGTTCTCTTCAGCAATTTTCTTAATAGCTGATTCTGTAAATAAGGTTAATCTACCAGCAAAACCGCCAGGAGCTAAAAGCAGGTTATTCAACTGATTAACCACGACAACATCCACGCCTGGCAAGTTTCTACCAGATTTCAAAAGAGGACATTGTTGAGAGACTACAAGTAGAACACTCTTTTTCTTCTTATAAGGTCTGCCTCTGTTCTTGCCTTTGCCAGCTCTAATCTTCTTCTTTTTGGCCCTTTCAAGGTCAGGACCAAAACCTAAGGTTTGTAAAATCTTAAAAACCTCTTTAGTTTTAGCAACGTTTTCAAAATCTGCAATGATACCAAAAGGATAACCTTCTGGAACAATATGACCTCTCTTTTCAGAGAGTTCTTTGTTAAGAGTAGCAGCGAGTGCTGAACGCAAAGCCTTCTTACGTTCGGTTTTGTTTAATCTTTCTTTGAGTACTTTTTCTGACTTTGGAGGATGAGCTCTTCTGCCACCAACAGTACCAGGAGCAAAAGCGCCGACCCAGTACATCCGAGTACCTCTTCTAACTAGGATCTTCCTAGGAACTCTTGAAATGCCAAAACCATAACTGCCTTTATAATCTCTTCTTCTCCTGGACAATTTTGCTGAATATCTCTTGCCTGCTCGAGGGTCAGCACCATATCTCTGTCTAAGAGCAGAATGCTTTGCCACAAAGGCTCTATGAATTAAATCCAATCTAATTGCCTCTTCAAACTGTCTTGGCAAAGTGACCTTTCCAACTTCCTTTTTTTCAAAATCAACAATTGTCAATTCCATTTTTCATACCTTTTACTGATTTGATGAAAGGCGAATTTCCTTCAACTCATAATTAACAGGTTTATGTTTATGAGTTCTCATAGGTGCAGTAAACACAACAGGCCTCTTAGGCGAACCTGCAACTGAACCTTTTATCAGTACATAAGGATTCTTAACCAAACCATAATGCAAGTAACCGCCCTTTACATTAACCTTTTCAGGGTCTTCGCCAATATGAATGATTAGATTATTATAGAACCTTCTTTGGAAGAAACCCATCTGACCTGCGTGAGCAACTCTATACATAATATGACCTTGAGCAACCCAAGGACCAAGTGAACCCGGACCCCTCTTAGTTTTCTCCGCTTTATGACTCCTTATGTTTACTCCAAATCTCTTAACAGGACCCTGGAAACCTTTACCTTTAGTTACTGCTGCAATATCTACAAAACTAAGCTCATTAAATAAGTCTTTAAAATTAATTGGCTTGTTAACTAATTCTTTTACTGCTGCGAACTTATCTTGAACAGATTTTCCGCCAATTGCTACCTCCAAAATATCAGGCGTCTTTTTGCCAATACCGGTCATATAAACTTGAGAGTAGATTACTGCTCTAACATCATCTACTGAGTTTAAGAACTCCTCACTAACATCGTCAAGAGTTGATTTCATCTTATCTATGCTTGGAAATGCTCTTCTAAGATATTTGTTAGAATCTACAAAAATTTCCTTGACAAGGACCTTGGAGAAGTAGTGGTTTTTGTAAAAGCGAACAGAAAGAATTTTGATGGGAGGGCACTCAACGACTGTAACAGGCAGGACGATGTTTTTGCCCTTCGTAATGGAATTTGGCGTATTGTCCTTAACTAAAACAGAAGTCATTCCAACCTTGTAGCCAATAAAACCTAAAAGTTTAGCTTCGTCGCTTGCAGGCCAATGTCTAATTCTCGGAACGATTCGCCTAGCTCTTTTTCTTGGCCAAAACTGCATACTTCCTTTCCTTGGTGATTTAGTTGATGGCATTTTAAACCTCTTTCAATCCTGTTTAAAACAAACAAAAGTTTTGTTTTGCTAAGTTTTGCTAAAGTTTGTTAAGCGTGGAACCCAATAGAAAGATCCCACCTATAGCGGAATCACCCATTGGATTCCTTATCAGGTGATACGCAAATAACCTTTGCGAACCTTGATTTTGTGTTTGATTTTGTGGATAAGAGGTGCCTTTATAAACCTTTTGTTTCTTAAAAATCAAAATAAAAGACTTTTCAGATTTTATCGCAAGTGGGGTTGCTGGGATTTGAACCCAGGTTACTACCACCCCAAGGTAGGGGGATACCAAGCTACCCTACAACCCCTACTTTTTAAGTTAGCCCCTCCGGGGGGATTCGAACCCCCGATCTACAGCTTAGGAGGCTGTCGCCTTATCCAAGCTAGGCTACGGAGGGATATCAGCTATTCTTTTTTATATAATAAAATAATTTGATAAAGATAAGCAAAGAGAGATTATTTTAAAATTTTCCGATTAAATTTTAAGGCCAAATTAGTTCAAAACTTAAAAACTTGAATATTGTCAAAGCTTTGTTGAATTACTTCATCCAAATTAATCTTTTCTGCAAAGCTCGAGATAAGTTTTGGTGTTGTCTTAGTTGCAGGTTTCTTTGATATGATTGAACAACAGTCTTTGTACTCTTTAATGCTTGCTTCAAACAAGCCTATCTGCTTTGATAATCCAATAATTTCCTGTTTATTAAAACCAATCAATGGCTGGAATAATAAAATATTTAACCCTCTTACAGCACTGTTAAGATTTTCAAGGGTTTGGCTTGCCACCTGGCCCAAGTTGTCTCCTGTAACTAAAGCACCATATCCTTCTTTTTCTGCCAATTTTTCACCAAACTTCAAAATGAATCTCCTAAAGAGAACCATATCATACCTCTCTGGAACAAGCAAAGACCTTTGATTGAAAAACTTATATGGAACAAGATATAGTTTTGAATGTTTCTGATAGTGATTGAGTAGTTTTATCTGCTCAAAAATCTTTGAGTTTTTAACATAATCTAAGTCATCAATTGCATAAAAATGCAAGAAATCAACTCTACAGCCTCTTTTCATCAACAGGTAGGCAGCTACAGGCGAATCAATCCCTCCTGAAAAAAGGCATAGTACCTTGCCAACGCTTCCAACAGGCAGGCCATCTAAGCCTCTATGTTTCTCAAAAAAGAAATAGAACAAATCTTTCAACACCCATACATAGATTGTAAAGTCGGCATTTTTTAAGTCAATTTTCTTATTAAATTTGTTTTTTATTTCGTAAGCTATCTCAGAACTGATTTCTAAAGAATTCTTCTCAAACTGTTTATAACTTCTTCGAGTTAAAACTCTGAAAGAGGTTGCTTTTTCAAACTCTCTGCTTTTACTTAACTCAGATAAAATGCGCTTTTTTAACTCCTCATAATTTGTTACTTCAGTAAGAAATGCAAACCAAGAGATCCCAAATATTTTTCCCAAGGTTTTTTGGACAATCTCTTTTTTATCATCGGAAAAAGAAAGGAACAGCCTGTTTTCTTTCTTATGTATGTGTTCAAGAAAAGGAAGTTTTTCTTTGATATTTGTAATTAAACGATCTACAAAGTATTGTTTGTTTTTTCCTTTCAAAGAGATCTCTGAGTAATGAACAACTGCTTTCATAACAATAGGTGTTTTTACCTAGTTTTTAAATATTATCTACAAAAGTTTAAAATAAAAGAAGTAAAAGAATCTGTATTTTAGTATTTGATTTTCAAATAAGTATTCTTTGAATTAGTCATAAAGCAAGCGAATGGCCTAGCAGAATATTGCATATCTTGACCCAAAAGTAAAATCCTGAAGTTTTTAGATAGAGGGATATTATAACCTGTACCGCAGAAAACGGTCTGATTACTAAACTCATTTATGCTAGAATTGATATGTAAAGTTAAGTATGGCTTGTTCATTAAAAACACGTCTAAGGACTTGATGTTGTTTAAGGCATAGATCTCATATTCAGTAAGGTTTGTTGAGTTTGTTGGTAGGAAAACTGCATAAACATCCTGCGCATCAGTTGAGTAAATCGTGTCAACGCAGAGGGTAGCTTCATAAGCTAAAAGTCTGTTACTTGAGAAATTAAAGTCCATTTGAAGAGCAAAATCCCAACCACCTTCAGCAGTATTTGTTTTGACACAGCCTACTGAAACATTAAACAATTTGTCTTCTCCACAATTATTACAGAATCCGGTTATTGATGAAATCTGTGGGAACAATGTCTTAGATTCAACTGAATGTATCTCTTTTGTTGAATTTAAGAAACTAACTTGTACCTCTGCATTCTTAATATCATCTCCTGATAAATATACTGCAAAGTTCTTGCAGACAGTTGTGTCAAACTTAACATAATTCCCAGAGGAATCTAAATTAGATTTAACCTCTTGGTTTTGCATTGTTTCGTTTATGTTAGTTTCATTATCAAAGGTATTTAAGCTGGTATTTACAGTTGTTTGATTTGTTGTTTGATTTAATGAAGTGTTTTCAAGAGAATTATTAAAGGCACTAGCAGTATTTAGTGTGATGTTTTCGGTTTGATTTTCTTGTTGCAAAATTGTTGAATTTGTCAAAGAGTTCTGTTCTGAAATAATGCTATTATCTGTTTCTGTTGTAGTGACTGACTGAGTTAGGCCTGAATTTAATACGGATTCATTTGTATCTAAACAAACAATATCATCCAAAGTTAAAGAGCCATTCAACAAATTAAGCTCGAAAGTGTCGTTGAACTCTGTAGAAAGGTCAAACCTCCAAGTATTGTTTATTATGGAATACAGTTTATATGAGAAGGTATCAAACATTGCATAGATTGATAAGTCAATTGTCTCGTAGGGTTTGAGTTCTTTTACTAAAACAAGTATCTTTGTTTCATTGCTTAATTCAACATAACTATAATTTATTTCAGAATTGGAGAGTACCGTAAGCTGATCCAGAGGCTGTTCAATAAAGGTTAATCTAATATTTTGGTAAGTTGCATTATCCAAATTTGTCAACTTAAACTTTTGGTAATGCGTAAGGTTGGTTCTATAATCTAATACTTTTTCAAGATGAACTCCTAAAGTAAAGTATTGAATCTCATATTCTTTAATGCTATTAGGATCAAAATAATCTTTGATTAAGACGGCTTTACCCAATTCTGAATCCTTCAAAGAATAAACTGCTTCTTTTGAAAAAGTTTCATCTATTTGGGTCTGCGAATCATTTAATGAAGTGGTGTTAACTAAATTATTGGTTGAACCCAAAACAGCATTACTTTCATTGTTTGTAGAGGCAAGATTAGTTTCATTCGTTGCATTTATTTGTTCATTGATACCAAAACCAAAGAATCCTGTTATTGTTTGCACAACATTTGATAAGAGATTGTCTTCAGATTCTTGTAATGTATTGTTTAATGTATTATTACTATTATTCTCTAAAGAGTTTGTTTCGCTTGAATTAGTTCCATTAATAATGGTTAAATTTGAAGACGAATTTTGTAAAGTGCTTGAGTTAATCAAAGATTCATTAATTGAATTATTTGAAAGGTTTTCTTCTTGAGTGTTATTAGTTTGTTGCATATAGGTAGTTAAATCATTAGCACTCGATAAGACCTTTACTTTCGGCATCTCTAATTCATCAATAAACTTCAACAACTGAGAGTTAAAGAGCACAGTTATGTTCTTTGCATCGCTTGGAATCAAAACTGAAACAACCTTATAAGTCCAAGCATCTTCAGAGTTTTGAACTCTTACTCTCTTAACCCAACGAGTAGGGCCGTTAATGTTTATGAAATACTTCAAGCTTTCTTGTTGTTCTTTTGAAGTTAGGTTTAATAAAGTCTGATTGGAAACATTAATTGAATGGTTTATATCATTAGTTAGATTCTCCGGTAAGGAAACGTTAAATGTCTCTGAATAATTAACAAAAAAGCTCACAATAGTTACATTTATTCCGTCAGAAGCCAAGAGTTTTAATTCTCTGCTGCCATTAAAGCTATGCTCTGCATAAAGATAAAGATAGTCTGAATCAATAAAAGAAACTAGAGGATAATCAGAGATAGCAAGGAACGAAAGTTCGTCAGAGTCTGGGTCATAAAATAGATTAGATAGTTTAATCTTTAAGGTTGTGTTTGAAACTGTTAGATTGGTTAGATTATAAAGCAGTCTTGGTGGTTCATTAACTTTACTAAGGTTTATCTCACTTAGGTTTTCTAAACTTGCGTTCGTTAAATTAGTGCTTTGATTTGTAAGGTTCATTATTTGATTTAATAAAGAAAGGTTCTGTAATACAGTAATACTAAGGTTGTTCTGTAAGGTGTTATTATTATCAGATGCCCAAATTTTTATTGTTAGGTTAAAATTGTCATTAAGTTTTGAAGAGATGTTTATTACACCAAGTTTTTCTTTGACATTAAGTTTTGAAGTATCATAAATGAAGGTAAAAATTATGTCAGAAGAGGACTTAAAATACTGACTCAAATTTAAGATTACGTTTTGAGGATACACCAAAGTAATTTCTGGCAGAGGTTTTATCAAAGTTAAATTTTTAATATTGCCAATCTCTTGAGAAGTTTCGTTAGTTATATTTTTTAAAGTGGATTGATTGGTTTCGTTAGGTAATAAAGATTCAACATAAAACACATTAGATTCTAAGGTGTAATTCTCAGCACTTGCAATTATTTTTAACCTGAAAGAACCGACGGTTTTTGGAGAGATTACTAAAACATCGTCTATTATTTGAGCATTCATAGAATCAAAATTAATTAAAATATAAGTTAAGTTGGAGGAATTAAAATACTCTTCTAAGTTTATTGCCTTTGTAGAGTTTACTGCAACAGTTAGATTCTCAAAGAAAAATGATAAGGTCTGGTTAATTATTGTTGAAGTTGTATTGCTTTCATTAACCTCAGTTTTATTTATTTGAGTTTCGTTTCCCAAGGTTTCATTTATTAACTTGCTTACATTTGTCTCATTTAATACCGATTGATTTATAATAGATCCTTTTGTTATATTAGTTATATTCTCGATTAATGAAACATTAGAAAGATTCGTCATATTGGTTTGATTTTGGATTATGGTTTCATTTGTTATATTTATCAAAGAGATGTTTTCTAGGCTTGCGTTTGTCAGGTTTTCAATAGTTGCATTCTCTAAACTTTCGTTTGTTAAATTTGTTTGATTTGTGAGGTTTATTGTTTGGTTTGCGGTCTTATTTGCGGTTTCGCTCAAGTTTTCAAGCACGGATTGATTTTCTATAATTTCTGATTGATTAAAGGATTCGTTTGAACTTATGTTTGTTAAATCGGAAATATTTTCATAACTTTGATTAGTGATGTTTATAACCGATTGAGTTTGATTACTTTGATTAAGAAAGCTTTCGTTATTAACAGCAGAATTGTTCTCTAAATTGATTGATTTGTTTGCTGGTTCAGCGATTGTTTCATTAGTCTGAGTTTGGTTCGTCTGAGTTTCATTGCTTTCTTGCAAGATAGATGTTATTTCTGAGCTAGAGGAAGATTTACTCCCGCTAGTGGAAGAGCTTGTTATAGGTTTAGGACTTTCCTTTGTTTTGGTTTGAGGTTCCTCAGCTAAAGATTCATTTGCTGGCTGTGTTTGATTAATTGTAGCCTCTATCTGGGGCGATATGTTAGTAAGATTAGTACTCGAATTTTGACCAACAAGAGCAGGCTCTGCTACTAGGAAGCCTGTTAAGTTAAAGTTTGAATAATTGGTCAATAAAAAAGGAATGACAAAGGCAAAAACCAATAAATTTACGGAAACAACAAGCACAGTTCTTTTTCTCAAGAGTTTTCTTTGCTCCTGTTTTAATTTATTGAGCTCTGATTTATAAGCTTTGATTTTAGAATTTAGATATGCAAACCATTCGGCTCTTGTTTTACCCTTAAGCAACTTTTTGAGCTCTTTTTCATAAGTTTCATAAGAAAAATCTTTTTTCTTAATCTGCTCTGATAAGAACTTGTTTGCTAAGGCGTCAATTTTAGATTTTTGTTCTTCGCACTCTTCAATCTTTCTATTGAGATACTCTATCCTCTCTTTAATACTTGAAAAATTCATTTAGCCCAGCGTTTTTTTTGTTATTATCTGAGTATGTAGGTTTATATTTTTTACTATCTCCGACAGCATTTTGTAACTCATCTTCAAACATGAACAAATCCTCAATTCTTGCATTTAATGCCTTAGCAATTTTGTATGCTAACATAAGAGATGGATTATAGCGGCCCTTCTCTAGAAAAACAATAGTTTCTCTTCTAACCCCTACGATTTTAGCCAAATCCTCCTGAGTTAAATCATACTTCGCCCTGTATTCTTTTATTCTGGTTTTCATAATTTCCTGGTGTTATAGAAAGCGTATAAAATCAAATAAAGAATCAACAAAAAACAAACCGAATACAGAAGAGTATAACCAATAACATTGTTTTTGTCCTTGGTTATTAAGAGAAGTCCAACAATCGAACTAATAACCAAAAACAAGTTTAAAGTTTTCCGAGAGGCCTTTTCAGAAACTCTAAAAACCCTTTCATCAAAGATAATTAAATTAGTTTTTTTTCTTAAGTAAACAACTAAAAACAATGCAACAACAACTGCAATAAAGGATAGCAAAAAGTTTCCTGAAGATACTGCATAACCAACGACCGCACCCAAAGAACCTGAAATAATCATATTAAGAATAACAAATTGATTCCTTGTCATAATCTCACCTATGTTAAAAATATTTAACATTTTGTTAGAATTATTTAACTTTAACTTATTTAAAGCTTTCGTTAATTAAGAATTAAGAGTTTTATCTTCCAATAAGGTGTAGGTTTTCTCAGCAAGAAGTTTTAGATTATAGGTGTCCTCGAAATTATAAGAGATTAGTCTTTTTAAAGCTTCTTTATCTTTATTATAGATAAAGTTGTTCCATAAATAATGAACATCCACTGATTTAACATTTTTATTTCGTGAGATGTTTAATTTCTCTTCAATTTCTTTTAAAGTTCCTTTTAGACCAAAAGATAGCAGTGTAAACCTTATGTCAAAAATCGGCAGTTCTTTAAGATTTAATGATAAGACTTGGGATAATCTTGGAATATCAAAAGATGCTCCGTTAAAAGTAACTAACAATTTTGCCTTTGATAACATAGACCTTATCAAAGCTAAATCAAAATTATATCCCAAAACAAAAGGGTAGTAATCAAAGTTATCATAAATGCCAATTAGAACTATCTTTCGGCCAACAACTTCAATGTCGAGAAAAATAGAGTCTTGCTTAAAGTAATCATACAAGCGCCAGTTATCTTTTAAACGAAGGAGATTTGCAAAGTATCGTGAATTTTCTAAATGTAGATTCTTTAACGCTTGTCTAAGCTGTAAATCGTATTCTTCTTTATGTTTAAGTTTGATATCAGAGTTAATAAACTGTTGCCAAGAAAGAATACCTTTTGACCATAGCTTTCGCTCAGTTTTATAAGAAATACCTTTTAAAAAAACAAAGGTTTTTTCAATCATAAGAATAGTTAAGTTTAGAACTTTTAAAAACCAAATGCCAGAAGATGTCCAATGGCTCAAAGGTTAAGGTTTCCTACACCTAACTTTTTAGCCATCTTCTCAAGCTGTTTAGGATTCTTACCTTTGAATAACTTGATAACCTTTTTAGACTGTTTGTAATACTTCAATATGTCCCTAACTTCAGAAACAGGAACACCTGCACCTTTTGCAATTCGTTCCATTCTTGACAGGTCAATTATACTAGGATCCTCCAACTCTTCTTTTGTCATTGAATTAAAAATGTGTCTCCACTTGTCCAACTTAGCATCCTGCATTTCCAGCATTTCTTTTGGAACATTCAAAGAACCAAATCCAGGAACTAAACTCAATACCTTTGTTAAAGGACCCATCTTTTTAACAGACTCTATCTGTTTATACAAATCAATTAGATTAAATTCTCCTTTCAAAAATTTCTCGCCAAGGTCTTTTGCTTCTTCTTCATCAATTGCTTCTTTGGCTTTCTCAAGCAAAGCATTAAGATCACCTAAACCAAGTAATCGGCCAACGAAACCTTTAGGATCAAACGGCTCAAAATCATTTATCTTTTCTCCGGTACCAATAAACTTAACCTTTGCATTTGTTATAGAACAAGCTGTAAGAGCTCCGCCTCCTTTAGCAGTACCGTCAAGCTTTGTAATAATTACGCCAGTAATATGAGCCGCCTCATGGAATTTGGTAGCTTGTTTTTCAGCAGTTTGGCCTATGTCTGAGCTTAGTACCAAAAGAACCTCCTGCGGTTTAACATAATTGTATAAAGTGTTCAATTCCTCAATCAAATCATCACTCAAAGCGTCTCTGCCAGCAGTATCTATGATAACTATATCAAAATCATTAAGTTCTTTCTCAAATTTCTTATAGATTTTTAGCGGGTCTTTCTCGGTGGGGTCGCCAAAAACTGGGACTTTTATCCTTTCACCAAGCTGTTTTAATTGCTCGTAAGCTGCAGGCCTCCACGTATCTGTCTGTACTAATGCAATTTTGTAACCTCTTTTTGCAAAGTAGTTTGCCAACTTTCCAGCAGTAGTTGTTTTACCTGAACCAAACAAGCCAACAAGAAAAATCTTAAATGGTTTTTGGATAACTTCGATAGGTTTTAATTCTCCGCCTAAAAGGTTAGCTAATTCTTCATAAAGAATTTTTATAACCAAATCTTTTTGGGACAATCCAGGAATAGGCTTCTCTTCCTTAAACCTCTTTTTTATATTATTAGATAAATCAAAAACAAGCTTAACATTAACATCTGCTTGGATTAAGGCTCTCTGCAGTTCTTTGATAATCGTGTTCAGAAGTTTTTCATCAACAAAGATGGCATTCTTTATCTTAGATACGGCATTACGTAAAGATTCTCCAAGCTTATCCAAAACCATGTAAGATTAAGGCAGAACGGGATTTTAAAAATGTTGTGTTTAACAAAAATTAAGAAAAAACATTAAGAAAAAATTAAGAATTATTAGAAGTCTGGTTTTCCAATTCAGAGCAGGGCACAGTTATGTTCTCTTTTTCTTGAACAGTTATATTCTCAAGAACCACTTTTGTTTTGTTAATAAAACAACCGCCTATCTTGCTTAATATTTCCTTGCTTAAAATCAAAGGAACTCCATCAGAAGTTTGTCTCTTGGTTTTCTCTTCAAAATAATTTACAGACTCGTTAAAGTCTAAAATTTTTTCAATTGATAGGTTATAGAATAAGTCCTCATCTTTATCAATATACCATTTATACGATGTGCCTGTAGAGCTTCTTGGATAAATGTCCCGTGTAAAACAGATTGGGTCTTGAACCTCTTTTGAGTAGTTTAACCAGATGTGTTTGTAAAAATGCAAACAAAGCTCAAGCACAACGATTTTATCATAAGGGTTGTATACATTAATATTCTTGACATAATACCATTTAAAATCATTTGTGTAAAGCTCTTGCTCTTTCAACCATTTCCCATATGTTGCAGAAATTGAAAAATTATAATCAGAAACATTACAAGTCGTAATGTTAATGCGTTTTTCTATAATCCTTGTAATATTCTTTACAATTGTTTTATTGCAGAACTCAACTTTTGGCTCAGTAGTGTTCTCTAACTCATGATTCTCAGATTCTTTTGAAGAGTTAGTTAAGGTATTTAAAGATTCGTTAACAAAAACTTTAATGGGGCTTTCATTTGAAGATGAAGCATTTTCTTTTGAAACGCAGGAAGTTAAAACTAACAAAGTTAAAGAAAATATCAAAAACATCAAAATTTTTCTGTTCATTTTAACTCAAAGAATTTATTTTTATTTCTCCTATAAAATTCTTTCGCAAAGTTAAGTTTATCTTTATTCTCAGCATACACTCTAAATAAAGTTTCCCCTTTCTTGATTTGATGTTTTGTATGCTTGTATAAATAAACTCCTGCAAGTTTGTCCTTTGGAGCTCCTGCAATTAAAGCAATATCTGAAATGAGTCTGTTATTTAGGTATTTGATAACTCCTGATTTGTCGGATTTGACATCAAAATAATGCTGTGATAATCCAATCTCTTCTGGTTTTGTGACCTTTTTTCCCTGTGCTTTGATGATTTCAACCATCTTTTTATAAGCAAGTCCTGAATCAAGAGCTTTCTTTGCTAAAGAATAACCGTTCTTTCTCTTAGTGGCCAGCTCAATGAGCTCGCCTGCAAGCATTAAAGCCTTTTCCCTTAAGTCTAAAGGTTGTTTCTCATGATTTGTAAGCACATACAGTACATCTCGAGCTTCTAGAGCAGGACCAATACCATTACCTATCGGTTCTTTGCCATTTGTAAAAACTACCTTGATTTTTAATCCGATTTTTTTGCCCACTGCAATAAAAAGGTCCCCAAGCTTTTTTGCCTTTTTCAAATTATCAACTTTTGAACCTCTACCATAAGGGATATCAATTAAAACATGAGTGCTTGAAACAGATTTCTTCTTAGCTAAAACACTAGCAATCATCTGACCAACTGCATCGATTGCTAGAGGATGTTCAACCCTAATAATTGCATCGTCAGCAGGCGCCAAGGATAAAGCCCCACCCCAAGCAATACAACCATTAGTCTTCTTTACTACACGTTTAACATCTTTTAAATCTAAAGCAACATTAGCCAAAACCTCCATTGTATCAGCAGTACCTGCAGGACTTGTTATGCTTCTTGAGGAAGTCTTTGGGATAGTAAATCCTAGAGATGCTAATATAGGCACAACTAACATAGTTGTTCTATTCCCGGCAACTCCGCCTATGCAATGCTTATCTAAAACAATCTTGGAATCAAGTTTAAGGATTGAACCTGTATTCACCATTGCCTCTGTTAAAGCCACAGTTTCTTTAAAAGTAAACTTTCTGACATAACCTGCAGCAGCAAAGTAAGCTATTTCTACCTCGCTAAGCTTGTTATCAACAATATCCTTAATTATTTGGAAGATTTCTTTATCATTTAATTCATAGCCATCAAGTTTTTTCTTGATATAGTTTAAAGAATAGGGTTTTCCGATTGGCTGAACAGAAACCGTTGCTTTTGTACTTATTTTCTTTGACAGCTCGTAAGTAAAACCAATTTCTCCTTGTGCAATAAAATCGTTATCCAAAGTGGTATCAACTATTGCAACAGTAGATTTTGAACGTGAAGAAATTTGAATCCTATCGCCTCTATGAATGTCATTTTCTTCACAATCTTTTAGATTCAGTATCGCTACAAGCGGTCCTCCAGAAGAAATTTGTATGTACTTTGGCTTTAACTTCACAGAATCACCTCTTTTATTTTCTTTGTTCAGGTATAAAAAACAAGTCTATTGATTTTATTAGCAATCCCAAGATTAAAGGACCGACAAAAACACCAATAAACCCTAATTTCATCAGACCACCAATTGCTCCAATAAGAACTATCAAGGGATGCACTTTTATCCTAGAACTTACAAAGAATGGCCTAATTACACCATCAATGTTTGCTACAAAGATTGCGCCCCATAATAAAATAAAGATACCATAAAAGATTAAGCTTCTATCACCTAGCAAGAAGCCTTGATAAATCCTAAAGAAAGATAATGGTCCCCAAATTAATCCAGTCCCAAAGATTGGAATCAATGCTGAAAGCGCCATTAAACTACCCCAAATAATCGGAGAAGCGTTTGAAATTCCAAACAATTTAGAGCCTGTAAAGATACCTAAACCGCCAACAAAACCTTGGACTATTGCAACTAAGATTTGGCCATAAACAATTCCATAAGTTATCTTAATAATCTCTTCCATGAAGAAGTTATAATGCTTTTTACGAATTAACTTTAAGTTTGCAATGGATTTTATACCTTTCACTCCATCAATCAACAAAAAGAAGGTTATTGCCAAAACAATAATATAATTAAATATCAAACTAGGAATGCTCGTTACCAGATCAGTTATCTTTGAGAGAATTATTGCTTTTATGGATTGAGAACTTTCCACAAGTTGAGAATAAAAAGGCAAGCTCTCTAACTTTGAACCTGAGAGATAACCGCTTAAATCAAAATCTTTAGAATAGAATAAATTATAAGTCTCTGTAAGTAAAGAACGGCTAATTGCAAAAATAGAAAGTGCGCTTAATAAAATCAATATTAAAACAACTATCAAGGCAGATATCCAGCTCGATTTTAATCGTTTCTTTATTGCCGAATAAATTGGGTAAATTACTATTGTTAAGATAATTGAAGACAGAATTTGTTTGAAAATCGGAGAAATAATTATTAACGCAAATATTGACAACAAAATTAAGATTACTATAATATTTCTATCCTTAGATATTTTTACATCCATTAAATCTTAATTTAAAATAAGAGTTTATAAAATTTTTTCATTATTAGTTTTAGTAAGTCTTTGTGGCAAAATTTTTAAACAAAAGTTTCTAAAGTAAGACCATGCTAAGAACTAAAAATAATTTTTGGATTTTTATTGGGTTTTTGATTCTCCTTTTAAACTCTTTAATCTCAATAGACTTTGTAATTGCAACTCCTAGTAAGGTTACGTATCTAAGCGAATGTACAAAAATAACAAAACCAGGGATATATATCTTAAACCAAAGCATGACTGTTGACCCTAAGGAAAAAATATGTTTAGAAATCAATACAAGTAATGTTCTTATAGATGGAAGAATGAACACAATCTATGGATTCTTTGAGAAAGGTGAAAAAGCGATATTAGTAAATGGTAATTCGACCAACAATCTGAGGAACATCACAATAAAAAATGTAATTATAAAGGATGGTTATATGGGTATAAAAATAAAAAACTCGCAAGATGTAAGCATAAGTTCATGCTATATAAAAGGAGTTCTTGAAGGCATTTCTGTACTCTCGTCTTCAAGAATATACATAATCAAATCCAAAATCGAAGCACAACAAAGAGCTGTTATTTCTGAGAATGTTGTTAGTTTAAAACTGGAAAAAAATTATATATCTACAAACTTTAGTCATTGCATAGATTCAAACATAGGTTATTACTTAAATATAGAGGGAAATACTTTTGCGCATTGTAGTGGTTCTGCCATTAGATTAGAAAAGAATTATGTTCCTACAATTAAAGAAAATTTAATTAAGAATTCACTTTTAGGAATTGAGATTCTAAAAAATAATCAAGCTGAATTTTTAAACAACATCCTTGAAAATACGACCCAAGGCATATCTATAACTTCATTAAACAAAGGCTTATTTTATCAGAATTTAATAAATAAATCACAAGTTGGTGTATTTTGCAATAATGGAATAGATTTGTTCTTTGATAAAAATTCAATATTCACTTCAGATATTGCTTACTTAATAAAGAATTCAAGCAACATCAATATAACGGTTGGTTCAATTGAGAACATAAAAAAATACTTGTTTTTAATACAAACAAGCGGGAGTGTTTTTGCTGATTTTCAAGAAGTTAACAAAAGCAAAAGTTTAATTGAGGATTCTAAAATTAATGTGTCTATCAAAAAAGAGTTGTTAAAAGGCAATGCAATCTATAAGGACAATGCAACTGTTGAATATATTATACTAAATGGCTCAAATAAAATTGTAACCGAAAACATAAAACCATTAATATCTACACAGAAAACTCTCAATATCAGTATCCCAGTTTATAAGAAAGAGAGTTTATTATCAAAGAGTTCATTAAAGCACATTATCGTTCTTGGAATTATTATTGTAATTCTTGCATTAATCTATGCTGAAGTAAAGTTATTGACAACAACTAAAAATAAGAGTTATAGAAGAAAAAGAAAGAGAAGATAAACTTATTTGCTCCTTTTTTTATTTTTCTTAGGAAACTTTGCGTTTTCTATGGCCAAGTTACGCACTAATTTAGTAAGTTTAAGTTCAAGTTCCATTATTTTAATGTTTGTTCTAACTAACATTAAAAATAGGAAAAGTATTGCTAAATAAACAACTGCGTCAGCGCCACGGCTTACTCCCAAGATTTTAGATAGAACAAAGGTGAAGTCCGGAAAAAGAGCAACAATAATTAAAATTAAAGATGAAAAAACAAGAGTAACCAAAAAGCCTTTAGAGATTTTCCTGTAGGAGTAAAGCATGCTTGAAAGAAGCATTAAAGACAATCCAAAAAATATCAGTATAATCTGAAACAGGTTCATGTTTTCACCAATCTAATAGTTTTTTTATAATAAATCTAAAAGCAATCCTAAAAGCGTTAAGCTTTGATTGACCTTTCTTTAATGAATATTCTGTATACTTTATGGTAACCGGAACTTCTACAAAAGAGAGGTTATGTTTTGAGACCTCATCTAAGATCTCTGAGGCGTGCGCCATTCCGTTTATGGTAATATTTATTTTTTCAGCAGCTCTTCTTGAAAGCGCTCTTAGACCATTATGCGTGTCTGTAACTTTAATATTGGACATAACTCTTGTAAACAGGACTGCTAGTTTAAGCAATATTTTTCTAGATAAAGGGATATTTTCAACCCTTGAGCCTTTGCAAAATCTTGAACCTAATACAACCTCAGCTTTGCCTTCAATTATAGGTTTAACCAAATTCTTTATATCTGAAACTTGATGTTGGCCGTCAGCATCAAAGGTAATGATAATGTCTGCTCCTTGTTTTAAAGCAAACAGGATTCCTGTTCTTAAAGCAGCGCCTTGGCCTAAGTTAACAGGATGCCTTAAAGTATAGACATTGTTTTTTATTCCTATTAAGGATGTATCATCAGAAGAACCATCATCAACCAGAACAATGTTTTTGTAGCCTGCGGATTTCAATTCTGAGAGAACCTTTGGCAAACTTTTGTGTTCATTATATGCAGGGATAACTATGAAGATTTTATTGCTTTTCATTTTTTACAATCTATTTTTGAATTTCTTCTAGCATTTTAACTTTATCGTTATTGAACGCAGCCTGACAGTTTGAGCAAACATAATGCAATTTACCTCTTTCATCTTTTATGACTGTGCCCAAAATCTTTCCCAGAAAAGTTCTCTCAATCTTTGAGTTACATATCTCGCATTTCAAGGCCATTTTTATCACAAAAACTAAACCTCGTCAGTTCTCCAATAAGGTTTAATTTTACTTTCTTCAATAGTTAATTGATTGCCTTTTTTATAGTTTACTAAACCTAACCAGGCAATCATAGCACCATTATCTACATTAAACTCATTTGGTAAGACATAACATTTCGCGTTTCTTTCCTCAGCCATAATCCTTGCCATCTCTTGTAATCTCCTGTTGCAAGCAACCCCTCCACCTAACAAGAGTTCGTTCTTGCCCGTATGCGCCATAGCCCTCTCTGTTGCTTCTAAAATCATAGAAAAAACCGTTTCCTGAAGAGAATAACACAAATCCTCTAAAGGATACTTATTAAGTTTTGACTTAAGATTCGTAAGAATGCCTCCTAAAGAGATATCCATCCCTTTAATAACATACGGCAGTTCAATATAATTTGAACCTTTTTGAGCAAGTTTGTCAATCACAGGTCCTCCTGGGAAACCTATACCTGCTTCTCTTGCAAAAGTATCCAAGAAATTTCCCAAGCCCATATCTAATGTTTCGCCGAAGATTCTATACTTGCCAGATTCAAAGGCGATTATTTGAGTATTTGCTCCTGAAACATACAATAGAACAGGGTCTTTTGCTTCAGTCAGCATCTTTCCAATTTCCAAGTGGGCTATACAATGGTTTACGCCAATCAAAGGTTTATCCAAAAGCAAAGCCAAACTTCTTGCAAACACTGCACCTACTCTTAAAGCATGACCTATTCCGGGTCCTTGAGAAAATGAAATAATATCAATATCTTTTGCTTTTATTGATGCTCTTGCTAAAGCCTCTTTGAATACTTGCTTAAAAACTGAGATGTGATGTTCAGCCAGCTCGTTAGGGATCATACCGCCTTGAGGATTAGAATATGAGTTTCTAACATTCGCCAAAACCTGTTTCTTCTCATTAACAATGCCTATTCCAAAAGTATGAGCAGTACTTTCAATGCCTAATGAAATCATCAGAACTTGTTAAAAGAACGATATTTAAAAGGTTTATCCTACAAAGCATACAAAGTTATAAAAATGAGAATTAATTTAACAATTAACAATGAAGGTTTTAAAAGAAGATTTCAAGAATAAGGAATTTGTATTTTTAATTGATAATGATGATGATTTATGGAACCTATACTTGATGATTTCTAAAGACGACTTGGTTTCTGGAAAAGCTTATAGAAAAATAAGTTTAGAGAACAGCAAGGAAGTCAAGAAAATAGTATTCTTCACAACATTACAAGTTGAAAAGGTTGAGTACAAGGGAAATCAATTAAAGATTCTCGGTAAAACATTGCTGGAACACGAAGATGTTCCCAAGAATTCATATCAATCCATCAATGTGGAAAGCGGAGACAAGATTGAATTAAAGAAAAAAGAGATAAACAGTTATTTTAAGGATAAGCTTGAGGAGAGCAAAAAGGCCAAGTATGTGTTTCTTATTGCGCTTTTTGACAGAAACGATTGGTTGTTTGCTGAAGCAACAAATTCTGGCATAAAGATTCTTTCAAAAAAGAGTTTTCCTTCCTCAAAAAGAATTAATGAAGACAAAGAATACTATACAGAGTTCATTAAAGAGATAAAATCATTTTTAACTACTAAAAATGTGGATGCGGTAATTATTGGTTGTTCTTTCTTGTTCAAAAACAAACTCAAGGAACTTGCCGAAAGGGAGCTTTCTAATAAAGTCATATTCACAAGTATCAGTTCAATTAACGAATCAGGATTAAGGGAAGTGCTGTTAAGCGATGAGATAAAGCAAGAGGTGTCAAAACTCAAGATAGCAAGTGATTTAAAGAAAGTTGATGAGGTTCTTGTTAGGATTAGTAAGAATGATAAAATTGCCTATGGTTTCAATGAGGTTAAAAACGCTGCAAGTATTGGCGCTGTGGATGAGTTAATAGTTAGCGAGAAGAAAATCATTGAACTCAAGAATGAAGATAATTTTGAAGAACTAAATGAAATCATGAACCTGGTAGAACAAATGAACGGAAAAGTCACAGTAATTACTCCGGAAGCCTCTAAACAACTAGATGCTCTTGGAGGTATAGCAGCAATTCTGCGTTATGATATTAATTAAATTTAAAATCAAATTTAATAGAGAAGTAAAAATAAAATTATTTTTTCTTGTCTTTTCTCAAAGAATCAAAACTTTGCTTTAAGTCTATATAGTACTTGCCCTCAGCCACTTTGTAAATTAAGGGTGAACCTTTGAATAAGTTAACCAAATCAATTAGGTATTTTCCTTCTTTGTCAACCCTAACGGTTTCTAAATCAAGAACAACAGGCTTATTTTTATCAACTTCTTCCCCGATTAAATCCAAAATGTCATCTTCAATCTTTTTTATCTCATCTTCAGAAAGCTTAGTCCTAAAGTTCTTCAACTCTTCAAGCCTTTCTTTACGAATATAGAAGAACAATTTTGAACCGCAGCGAGAACAACCTTCAAGAATCTCCTTAGCATTATCTTCATAGATTGCTCCGCAGTGTACGCATTGGTGAGGCATTTTACACTCTCTCAGGGTTTATTTTCTTTTAGATTTTTTAGATAAGTTACTAGATTTAGATTTCTTGGACTTAGACTTCTTAAGCTCTAAATCAATATATAACTGCAGTTTATCAGGATCTTGTCTTATCTCTTTAACTATGCTAGCAGGTCCAATCAAAGTTAAACCTTGTCTGTCTGCCAAAAACAAGTTAATTAGTTTTTCTCTTAGATATGTTAAGATTGAACCTTCTTTTTTAATTTCTGGATAAAATATGGCTGGCTCAATGCCTGTAAAGTTGTCATTTATGCTTTTCATAGTTTGCTTAATTAGTTCTGCTTCCTCTTCCCTGTTAAGTCTTCCTTGGATTAGTACAATCCTGTTCTGTTTAACAGATTTCAAAATAAGTTTAATCTTTTCTTCTGCATCAAGTCCTGAAAGTTTGTAATGTGGAATAAATTCTAAAGATATCATTTTATTTCACCATCTCGAACAAAGCTTTGTAAAGTTCATCCATATTCTTGCCATACTTTGCAGATATTCCAACGATTTTGTACTGTGGAAAAACCTTCTCGATTCTCTTAACATTAGACTTCTTCAAATCAATCTTGTTTGCTGCAATTATTACAGGAATCCCTCTTGCTTGTAAATTGCCCAAAATGGTTATATTAACTTGGTTCATTGGGTCCTTAGTAGAATCAAGAACTACTATAACAATGTCCATATCATCTAACCATTTTATAGCATCAATAATACCTTGAGTGGCTTCTTTTGCTCGTTCCTTAGCGGTTTCTTCGTCTAAGCCTGCTTTAACAAAGTCTTCATAATCAATCTTTGTAGCAATTCCTGGAGTATCAACCAAATTAAAAGTGAGTTCTTTATCCTCGTATTTTGCGGTAATCTGTTCTTTAACATTTATTTCTCTAGTTTCGTGTGGAATATTAGAAACAACACCCATCTCTTCTCCCAACCAATCTAAACAAATTCGATTAGCCAAAGTTGTCTTTCCGCCGTTAGGAGGACCATACAAACCTAACTTCATACTCTTTTTTCGTTTAAAAATCTTTGAAAAAAGTCTTCTGAACACTGATTTTATGCCATCAAACATTATTAACACCTTTTTTGAATTATCGAAATCTAGATCTATGAACTTAATAAAAATAGTTTTATTTATAAAATATTTGATTTAGGTTAACCAATATAGCTTAAATCATTGACCTCATTTAATGGGGTCTGCTCAGTCTTTGCTTTAATTTTTTTCTTTGTTTTAATAGTGAATTCTTTATCAAACTTAGAGACATTGACTTCCAAGTTCAAATACTTCTTAACAAATTTAAGTGCGGCTCTTGTACTAGGAATCCCAAGATAAAATGGATTGGCAAAGGTTTCTGCTATGATTATTATAGAACTTATGCCTCTTTTTTCACATGAGAGCGGGACTAAGCCTGCCAAGCCTGAGATATGAGTAACTATTCCAAAAGAATCCTTTAATTTATACTTTTTCTTGATAGCCTCAACTAATTGTTTATCAGTGCCTGCAATAAACAGTTTAGGGTTTTCTGGTTCAACTGGCAGGCCTATACCGCCAAAAGCTATGAGTTGAGAAACATTCTCTTTGGCTAGCTCCTTAGAAATAAGGTCAGATATTACATAAGCACTATAATCATCATTTGGTTGAACATTTCCTGAAAGAAGAAGGAGGTCAAGGTCTTTTAATGATTTCTTGTAAAGGATTATCTGTGGTGGCTCAATGAGGTTTTGTTCCCTAACAAAAACAATGTTTGGCAAATAATTGCTAGTTATTTTCTTGACTTTTTCTGGTTTGTAAAATCTAACAAGATAATCAATCAGAAGTTTTCCAACATTGCCAATTCCTGGAAAGCCTTGCAATGCAATTACCTTCCTCTTCTTAAAGAAACTTACCATTTTAAGACCTTATAGGTTAAAATTAAATTAATCCTTTTTGTTTTCGCTCTTCAAATTTTGCTAACCTTCTGTAATGGCCGTACTTGTCTTCAGGAGAGTACTTTGGAGGAATAGGTCTAATAGTTTCAACATTACATAAACTACATATCTCTTGCAAAGTGTATTCCTTACACTTTGGACATCTAAGAATATGATTCATTTTTTAACTGTTTTTGAAAGGAATGCAAAACTAGCTTTATTTCCCACTATTGTTTCGATATCTGAAAAGATGTTCTTCAGAATAGAATCCGCATGTTTAACATCTTTAGTTGTTATTCTCACAGTATACTTTCCACCACCGCTATACTGAAAATGCGCGTTTTCCTTAGAATACTT
Source organism: Candidatus Woesearchaeota archaeon (assembly GCA_030154045.1). Taxonomy (GTDB): domain Archaea; phylum Nanobdellota; class Nanobdellia; order Woesearchaeales; family JASKKU01; genus JASKKU01. The sequence continues at coordinate 5,004 of JASKKU010000004.1, read as the reverse complement.
TGATTTTAAAGTTGTGAACAAACTTCGTATTACTTCCAAGCCATCTGGCAAAGTTGAAGTTACGGTGAAGTCTGCAGACATAATAACTTCTTTTGGCTTGATTCTTTCTTTAATGGTCTTAACAACCTCTTGTTCAATATCTTTTGGCAAATCGGTTTTAATCTTGGCATCTCCTGCAGAGATATCTTGAAAGAAATCAAATAGGTTCTCGTAGTTCTTTGGCAAAGCCCTTGTAAGACTAACAAAAAGTTCTTTTAAATCATAACCAGTTCTTTGAGAAACTACTTCAAGGACTTTTTCAGCATCCTGCTCCTGTTTCAACCAAGAAATCTTGTTCTTTGTTTCTCGTTCAGAAACTCTTCTTAAAGAAACAGTAACATGCTTTCTTAACGGGTCAACATTAAGAACCTTGCATACGATAACCTTGCCTTCCTTTACATACTTACGTATGTTTCTGATTCTTCCAGGAGCAATTTCATAAATAGGGATAATCCCTCGATAACCTTCGTATTCAATTAAAGAAACGAAAACCGAATTCCTAGATATACTTTCAACTTCACAAAGAACGAACTCATCCTCATGAGGATGTCCATTTTTCCTGAAAAGCAGATTTATTTCACTCATGATACTCTTTATTTAAGTGTCTCCAGCACTTGGGCGTTAATTGTGGCTTTTCCGCCAGTAGGCAAAGCTAAAACCTCTCCACAAACTAAACATTTAACCTCAGTTGAAGGATGGGAAAAGATAATCTGTTCATTCTTGCATTTGTTACATCTGACCTTAACAAAAAAGCTTTTTGGTTCTCTTAACATTTTTACACCTCATACGAACTCGATTCTCTTAGCTCTTTTACCTTCTGATTGAGCAATAGTCTTACCACAATTTGGACAGGTAAACCTTAAATCAGTTTTCTTGGATTTTTTCTTGTTGTACCTCTTCCAACTTGATAGCGCACCTTTAGAATACCTGCCGTGGTTTCCGGCTCCTCTGTTAAGTCCTCGAGCCATAGCTCTCTGCTTAGAACCTCTCTTTAGAGAACTTCGGTCTCTTCTCTTGGCACTCCTTACGGTCATTTCAACGTGAGTTTTACAATGCGGACAATATCTCTTTATCTTCTTTGGTATCTTCATCAGATTCACCTAGCTTATGGGATTAAAGAAGCATTTAAAAAGTTTTGCTTAAAAATGTGGGGGACGGGATTCGAACCCGCGCAGGCGCTTTGCCACAGGATCTTAAGTCCTGCCCGTTTGGCCAGGCTCCGGCACCCCCACTTTATGAAGGATTGAAAAAGAGAACTATTTATAAATTTAACTAATTTCTTTAAGCTGATGAAAATCAAGGAGTTGCCTGAAGATTTCATTGTTGAAGAGATTCCTTATGATTACTTCTTAAAAGATAATGGTTTCGGGATTCATTACTATTACTGGTTAATCAAAAAAAACATAGAACAACAAAAAGCAATTAAGAAGGTCTCTAAGATTACAAGAAAAAAAATTAAGGAAATCTCGTTTTCCGGCATTAAGGATAAGAAAGCGATAACTAAACAGATCTTTTCTGTGAAAGGCAAGCTGAAAAGTGATGAGAATGGCTTGGTTTACAAAGATGATGAAATAGAGATTTGGTTTGCGGGAAGAGGTAAAAGGCCTGTTTCTATTGGATTTGCTAAAGGTAATAGGTTTACTATAACTGTAAGAGACTTGCCGGCATCTTTTGAACTCAAAAGAGAACCTAGCAAAATTCCAAACTACTATGATTCACAGAGGTTTGGACGGGATCTTAATGCCTTGAAGTTGGGAAAAGCAATCATTACAGGAAATTTTGGAGAATTAATTAATGCAATGAAAATTTCAGATTTTAATGAAATAAGAGAGAAGTTCACAAAGTATCAGATCAGGTTCTTTTTGAGCGCTTATGGAAGTTATATCTTTAATCAGGTTTTAATGAGATTGATTAAGTCAATTGAAGAAGATAATGTTATTGAAAAGCTTGGTTTTGTGTTTATTAAGAATAAAAATATAAGCAAGATAAAAAACGATTTAAAGGTTCCAATTCCAGGGTTTGGATTAGATGAGGAGATAAATGACATTGTAATCTATAAACAAGAAATTAAGCAAATTTACGATGAGATTTTAAGAGAAGAAAACATTACTGATAGAAGTTTCATTATTAAATCCATACCAGAGATCTCCAACGAAGCCATGCCAAGGGATGCATTCATAAAAGTTGAGAACTTTAAAGTGCTGGAAGAAACGGCTGATGAATTAAACAAAGGCAAGAAAAAAATAAAACTTAGCTTCGAATTGCCTCCTGGTTCGTACGCAACAATGGTTATCAAAGATTTGTTTGTTGATTTGATTTAATAAATTGCTTTCTCTATCTTGTCAATGAGTCTCTGAAAAGTACGTATAACAAACTGTTTGTTACTAAGCTGCTTAAAATCGTTTCTTAAGGAACGGTAGTATTCTAAAGTTCGCTTTAACTCTTTTTTTGATAAAGGTTTGTTCTTTAATTCCTGTTTCAACTTAGATTCCAAAACTTGAAAATATTCAAAATAATTTTCTAAACTTTCATTACATTTTGGGCAGAATAATTCAGCAGTATCATAAATTTCCAAACAATTGGGGCAAATTTTTTCGTTCATACAAGTTAAGTTAGAAAGCGGAAATATAAAGGCTGTGCGCATAAATGTCCAATGGGTTTCAAAGGTTTAGAACTTTTCTAAAGAAGTTCTGATAATTGTTTAGTATCCCTTCAGAATTTTTATCAAAAATATACTTGCGATAAAAACGGGAATCCGAGATTGTAAAAACGAGTTCTCCCCGGAGTTTACCATCTTCGTTGTAAACTAAATAACCTTCTCTAACTGCAAATTCAAATAGGTTAATAGGATACTGCGTCCAAACATTAAGCTCGTCTCTTGCTCGCTGTTTATTAATTTTAGTGTTCTCAGATAAAGTTTTAAATACATACAAGGTGTGAATCTTTGAATCATAATACAGAAGGTCGCACTTGAAGTTAATCTCATTATGTTCTATAAAAAAGCGATCAGTATAATTTCTGTGAAGGACTGCAGGTTCGCCTCTTTTATCATTTAACCTAGAATCAAACGCTCTTTTTATTTTTTCTTCAAGAGAATCTATAGGCGATTTGTTTGAGTCTTGTTGCAATATGTTAATGTACTCTTCACGCTCAAGAATTTTCATCTGCTGATTTTTTGTATCAAGTAATAAATAAAGTTTTCGGTTTTAAAGAATGTAAATTAAAAGACTAAACTTTATATTTCTTCTCTAACTGTTTAACATCCTCTGGCCAAAGAGTTTGTTTATAAGAATTCTTTGTAATATAAGAAAGACCCATAATCATCTTTTCTAAAAGACTTACTACTTTGTGTTGCATAGAAGTTTCAGTTTTAAATAAGTGATAAAACTCATTTAATGAATAAGAATACTTTTCACTTTCCTTTTTATTTGACAAATAATCTTTTTTCATAATTAAGTAGTAACACATTTTGTTTAAAAAGATTTCTAAAAGTAGTGCTATTAACGTATTTGTTTATATAAAATATGGCATTAAAATAGCCCTTGGAATTTCGGAATGATTAATCCTGGTGTTAGACAGCTAGGAATCTATCGGTTGAGAGTTCCAACACTGGATCAAGAAAAATTTGCGCTAATTAAAGACTACAGAGCTACCGAAGGGGATTGGAGAATTTTTTTAATCCATTTAACTGAAACAGAAGATGAATTAAAAAATAAATTAATGGAGGATCGTAATTACAGATTAATCTTTATGAACTATCTTCTTCAAGAATATCTTTAAGAATCTCACCTCTTTTTATCATTTCTTTATTAATTTAAATTTTAACAATAAAACACTACTTCAAAACTAGCTTAAAGCCTATTGATCTTTGATAAAATCTGTTGGGTTACTTCCTCTATTGGTTTTTCTCCATCAATTCGTATCAATCTACTAGAATAATAATCCAAAACAGGCTCTGTTTGGTTATGATATTCACTTAATCTTTTTCTCACGACCTCCTCATTATCATCATCCCTTTGGATTAATGGAACACTACAAACATCACACAAAGTATCATTCTTAGGCTTATTGGTTTTCAAGTTGTAAATCCTGCCACATTTCGGACACATCCTCCTGTTAACAATTCTTTCCACAATAAACTCATCTTCCACATCAATCAGAAAAATGAAATCAATTTTTACCATGTCATCTAACATCTTGGCTTGAGAAACTGTTCTTGGGAGCCCATCTAAGATGTAATTGTCTGAAGGAAGGTTCTGTTTAAGAATCTCGAAAACAAACTCATCTGAGATAAGTTTTCCTTCATCCAAGATCTCTTTAATCTTTTTACTTAAAGGGGTCTCTTTTTTTGTTTCTTCTCTTAAAAGGTCTCCTGTTGAGATGTGTTTCAAACCAAGTTTTTCCGATAGGATCTTTGCTTGAGTTCCTTTACCACTTCCAGGAGGACCTAACAAAACGATCTTCATTTAGTTCACCTGCTATAATTGCTTATAAGAGATTTTAAAAAATTTTTTAAATTCGGCTAAATCCAAATAACCTGGTGAGAGTATGGCTTTAAAATTTCCAGAGAGTATGGATGAGGTTTTCTATTATACTGACCGAGAGTTGGAGAATGGCGGAGAGGTTACTGTCTGGGTCTTCAAAAAGAAATGTCCTAAGTGCGGAGCAGTAATGTCAAAACCAAAGAGCAAAACTGGCAGACCTATTAAAAAAGCAGATTACGTTTGTCCAAACTGCGGTTTCACAATGAGCCCAAAAGAGTATGAAGCTGATTTGATTGCAAATGTTAGGTATACCTGTCCAAGCTGCAAGCATAAAGGAGAGAAACAACAACCTTTCAAACGAAAAATGAAGCAGGGTGTTCCTACTTTAGTTGTAACTTGTGACAATTGTGGTTATGAGATCTTAGTAACCAAGAAGTTCAAAAAACCTAAAAAGTAAGAAATAAAATTTTAATTTTAAAAA
>JASKKU010000021.1 GCA_030154045.1 Candidatus Woesearchaeota archaeon | reverse complement strand
TAACAGCTTCAGGCAAAACCCCAAAAGAAGCATTGGACGAGTTAGGTGTAGAAAGGTATTGTTGCAGGTCTGCGTTTCTAACACATGTAGAGCTTTCTGATACAATAGGTAAGTTCAGAAAGTCATAAATTTCTTTTTTATTTTAATTTAATTTTAATTTAATGTTTGCTGATTCTTTGTGCTTAATAGGTCTCTTTTTAGCAGAGTTTTTCTCTTTTCTTTAAGGCAATTCGTTATGCTTAACGAAGTTATTTTTTCGAGTTTTTCCAACATATATTTCTCTAATTCATCAAGAAACTCTTTGCTTATCTTAACTTTATACTTGCTTTTAATGTACTTAACAACCTGGCGTTTTACAATTATTCTTTTGTCCATAATTAAGATTTAGTTTTGGAGAATAATAAAATTTTCTATCGTTATTTTAGTAAAAATTTATTGGGAATAGGATAAGATTTAAAAAGGACAAACCTTTATTAAAAACTGCTTTTTAGCTGGTGAAAAGATGGATCTTGTTCAGGTTTCATTAAATGTTATTTATTTTATATCTCTTTATTACACAGTATTTTGGGTCCTTACTTACCTTGAAGAAGAGGAGCCTGTTAAAAAAAAGAAACCTCTCATTGATTGGCCAAGGGTTTCTATAGTTATCCCCATGTATAATGAGGAAGAAAATATAATTTCTACAATTGATAATATATGTGATGTTGATTATCCAAAAGACAAATTAAAAATTATCGTAGTTGATGACGGTTCTAAGGATAAAAGTTTTGAGAACGCTAAGATTGCAGTGGAAAAAAACAAAAAGAAGTATCCTGAGTTGGATATAAAAATTTTACATCAGGAGAATAAAGGGAAATATGCTGCAGTGAATCTTGGATTAAAATATGTAGATACTCCTTTTTTTGCTACGCTGGATGCAGATTCTTATCCTGAAAGAGATTCGTTGAAAAAATTGATCAAGTATTTCTATGATAATTATTCCAAGGATTTAGCAGCTGTAACGCCCATTCTTAAAGTATACAAGCCTGAGAATCTAATCCAGAAGATGCAATGGTTTGAATATGCTATCAACCATTTTTACAAATCAGTTTTATCTATAAGAGATGCCATTCATGTTACACCAGGACCTCTTGCTCTATATAAAACTAAGGTTGTAAAACATTTGGGCGGTTTTAGGCCTGGTCATAAAACTGAAGATATGGAATTAGGAATGCGTTTGCAGAAGAATCATGATCTAATAAAACAATGCAACGATGCAATTGTTTATACAAAGGCACCTAAAACCTTGAGAGCATTGGTTAAGCAGAGGCTTAGATGGTATTGGGGCACCGTAAAGAATGTGATTGATTATTCAGATATGCTTTTTAATAAAGAGTATCATGATTTCGGGTTATTTCAATTGATTATGATTCCTTTATCAGGAGTTTTGGCTGTGGCTTTAGTATTTTTGATGGGTTTTTCAATGAGGGACAAAATAAAGATGCAGTATCTTTCGTTGAAGGCTTATGATTTTAATATTTTTGAGATAATTAAAGATTCTTTTGCTCACCTAAATACTAAGTTTTGGTTTCTAAATCTTGATTTGACTTCGATTGCGATGATGAGCGTTTTTCTGCTAATTATGGTTTTCTTGATTTACAAAGGGGTAAAACTATTTAACAGAAGGTTTTCGTTGGAAAAATCATATTTCATTCCTCTAGTGATTTACATTCTTACTTATTTCTATTTCCTTGCTTTTGTTTGGTTGATTGTTTTTAAGGATTTGATATTTAAGAAAGAAATCAAATGGAAATGATTAAAATGGGACGAGCTAAGATAGTTAGGCGAAGATATTTTGCAGCTCTGCTAATAACTATTTCAATCTTTATACTTGGTTTGTTCTTTGGTTTTTTGATGGATAATCTCAGAACAGATTACTTTACACAATTTGCTCAAAAGCAAGAGCTTGATTATAGAAGTTTGCAGTTACAGTACGAACTTATGAATTCTAATGTTTTATCAAATCAATGTCAGGGTTTAAGGACCTTATTTGATAAGTATATTAAAGATTTGGAAGATAATAGGGAAAGGCTTGAAGTTTATAATCAGAAAGCTAAGATAAATAAAGAGGAGTTTGCTTTGCTTAAACGTAGATATACCTTATCTCAGATAAATTTCTGGTACATCTCTCAAAATCTAAGGCAAACTTGTCCAAATTCTTCAGATTATGTTACGATACTTTATTTCTATGGAACAGACGAACAATGCCCAAGTTGCGACGAGCAAGCGAGTTATCTTGATTATTTCAAGAAAAAAATGGGTACACAACTTTTGATATTTGCTTTAGATTCTAACTTTGAGGAAGAGCCAACTATTAGCGTTTTGAAAGATAGTTTTGATGTTGATACTTTGCCTACATTGGTAGTTAATGGCAAGAAGTTTGGATTCCTTGATAAAGAACAACTTGCTGACAAAATCTGCGAACATTTAAGAGATAAAGAGAAGTATGGTTTTTGCAAGGATTAAATTTTTTGTAGACTGTTTTCGTTATTATCAAATCGAGAACTGCAATTAAACTTATTTTGCCTTAACGACAACAAAATAAACATTCATTATAATAATCTACAAAGAAAGAGAAAAACAAAATTTCTTTAGCTAAAAATTTAATGCGTTTTAATCATTCTCGACTCTTGGAGCTAGGATAAAGACTAATTGTAATTTATCCTGGCTTACAAAGTCTAATCTTAGTGGATAATCTGTGCTGAATTGTAGCTCAACATCTTCGCTTAGTTTTGAAGCTTTTAGCATCTTCTTAAGATACTCAATAGAATACTTTGCCTTAATGTTCTCAGAAGCGGTAATTGAGGTTTCTTCATCGTTTGGGACTTCAACTCTTAATTTGGATGAGTCGCCCTTTGCTTCAATAACAAACTTATTATCTTCAATCATAAATCCAACTGAATCAGCAATGACATCAGCATCCTCTATGGCATCAGAGATAATCTCGGACTTAGTTTTGACCTTTCCTTTGAACTCGAGTTGAGGAATCTGTTGTTCTCCTTCATGTATGTCTATCAAAGGAACATAGAATGTTCTTGAGATTTTGCTTTTTAATTGAATTTTCAATCTCTTATCTTCTGAAAGCTCTAAGGTTAAAATATCAGATTTCTTTGCTCTTTTCAGGATCTGTTTAAGATTTAGCAAATTTAAGCCGAGCTCTGTTTCGCCGTCAACTTTGTATTCGGCAAAGGCGCTTGAAAACATTTTGAATATAATCATAGCTACATTTGCTGCGTCCATTGCGATCATTTCCATAGCCGTTGCATTAACCTTAAACCTTACCTCGCTAACAAGCTCAGAAACGATAGAAATGCTCTCTTTTAATAAATCAGGCTCTGTAAGAGTGACTTTCATGGTATCACACTGAATGTATAAGGGATTTTGTTTTTAAATTTAACTATTTTAGAACATAACAATTAAGCATAACATTTATAAAAGCAATATATCTTCCCAAATACATTAACTCATTTCAATAAGAGAGTTTAAGTGATATCTATGGCTAAGGAAAAAAAGAAAAAGTGGCTAAAGGTTTATGCTCCAAAGGTTTTGAATGAGGTTGAATTGCCATCAATTTTGGCTAGTGAAGCTAAAGAGACAATTGGCAGGACTATCTCATTGAATTTGATGTTTGTGACTAATAGTGTAAGAGACAGAGATTACAATGTTAAACTTGAAATCGTTGATGCTAGTGATGAAAAATGTAAGACTGAGGTTATTAGGTTAAACATCTTGCCTTCTTCAATCAAAAAGAAAGTTAGGAAGAGAAAAGACAGGATAGATGATTCCTTTGTTGTTGCAACAAAAGATAATAAACTTGTAAGGGTTAAACCATTAATTCTTACTGCAAACAACTCTTCTAAAGCAAGGCAGACTTTCTTGAGGAAAGCTGCTAAATATTTGTTATTTAATGAGATTTCAAGCAAGACCTATGAAGAGGTTTTAAAAGAGCTCTTCTCAAAGAACTTGAGCAAAAAGATATACGAAACCTTAAATTCTTTGCACCCGATCAGCTATTTTGACATAAGAGTGTTTGAATTGGTAAAAAAGACAAGAGTTAAAGTAGTTTCAAAAGAAGAATTAGCAGGCTTTGAACTAAAAGCGCCAAAAGAAGAGAAAGTTAAAGAAAAAGCATAAATTTTCTTCACTTAATTCTTTTTTATATTTTTAAATCAAGATTTGGCTCTATTTGCTTTCTTGAAAGAAATTCTAAATAACCTAGAAAGAAATAGTTTTAATTTATAGAAACTTTTGTGCCTACAGCTTGGCCAGGCATTCCTGTCTCAAAGATAACTCTAACAGCACCTTTGTTGCCGTGAGCTGAGGCTACTTTGCCTTTGATTTCTTTGTTAGCAGGACTCTTCCAGATAACGGTCTTTCCAACAAGTTTTTCTGCTTCTTCTCTGCTGTTTACATTATCAACTACTACAATCATTTGAGTGTGATAGGTTCTCTTTAAACTTCGTCGAAAGTTTACAATTGTGCCGTTCATGGTTATCAATTTTGAGAGAATTTGTTATATTTAAAAAACTTTTGATTTATTCTTCAGGCTTTGCATAATATAAGGGAATATACTTTTCAGGCCAATCGTGTTTTTTAATCACATACTTTGATATTGGGTTTTTTCTAGCAATTTTTATTTCGTTTACTTCACCAGAGTATTCGAGTTCAACGCCTGTTCCTTGGCTTAAGACCTCATCTAATCCTCGTTTGCTATATATGTTAGAATTCCAATCATTATCGTATAGTCCAATTTTATAGATTTCATCTGTTTCCTTGTCTTTAATCCATATGGCATAATATGTGTTATATCCAGTTTCATCTTTGTTTCTTTGTTCTTCAATTGAATACTTGATAACTGGGCCTGAAACCTGTTGTTTATGTAAAGGGACTTTTAAGCTTTTATATGGATAACTGTAAAAAAATGAAGCTATTGCTACACCCCCTATTACAAGAGGCAGACCAACATATCTCAGAAAAATTTTTGTTGAATTAATTCTGCTTTCAAGATTCTTCTTATTTTTGTTTCGTTTCATGTTACTACTAATGGATAACAAATCTATATTTAAACTTTTCGTTTCCCGATTGGTTTAGATTAAGAAAGGTATTTCGCTTTTTAGTTTTAAGAAAACTTTTTAAAGATATATTATTTTAAAAACTCTATGCCAAAAGCTCAAAAAAAGTCACAAAAGAAAACATCAAAATCAATAGCTTCCAAAAAAAGCACTTCTAAGAAATCTACTAAAGATAAATCTCCTTCTGTAAAGGTTTCTCAAAAGCATGCTGAGACTTTAAAGGATTCTATAGACAACTTGACTTTTGTAATGAAAAACATTTATGATATTTTTGCTAAGGCCTCTGATGAGATGTATGAAGAGCACGATTTGCATTTTGAAAGAGTTGCTCCTTTAGTTGCAAAACTTGATGAGTTGATTCAGCAGAACAGAGTGATTCTGTCAGTGATAAAATCCTTATTTGAGGAAATTAAAGATTTAAAGAAACGGGAAATTGATTTAGAGAAGTTCGTGGAAAGCAGCCTTTTAGTCAAGGATTTAAAAGAACTTAAAGAAGTTGAGGAAGACAATATTCAGTTCAGTTCTAGTCCTAAAAGCGGAGATAAGCCTGAAACTTTAAGCAAGGAAGAAATTGAAAAACTTGAAGACCAGTTCTTGAATTCAGGCACAATTTCTAATAATTTAACAAAAAAGTAAACTTATTTTAGAACGATTTTTTTCATCTCATCAACGAATTTTCTAGCTCTTTCCTTTAATTCGTCTATTTCAGCACCGCTCACTTCTTTAATTTCATTATGGGCAATTTTCTTTGATAATTCGTAGATTTCTTTCGCAAAATCTGCACAGTCCTTACTTACCAATTTAGTATTAACTAGTTTTTCTTCAACTATTTTAGGAATTTCTCTTGGATTTGCGGGCATTTCACCAATTCTCATTAAAGCTGCGTGAGCTGAATCTATCATAGCCCAGTACAAATCGGAAATGCTCTTCAAAAGGTTATATTCGACTTGTTTTAAACTCCTTGGGGCTCTTTCAAAGTAGGTATAAATGGCTTCCTCAGAAGGTCTTATCCTGCCTTGATATAAAAGAACTTGCAGGGGAGTGAAAAAGCCTGAATCCAAAACTGCAAATCCATCCCTCAATATGTTTAATACAACAGGGTCGCCAACTTTTACATATTCCCAGAAATGCGTGAGTTTTAAAGTAGTTACATGCAGTTTCTTTGAAACTTTTTCAACGATTTTCCCTGTGAGAACCCTATAAGTTTGTGCAAGTGCATCATCGATTTTAAAATCCACATCATCAACAACAACAAGAACATCTATGTCTGAGTTTGGGTCAAGGTCTTCTTTTTTTGTTGCCGAACCAAATATTGCTATCACTTTGATTAGGTCTCCGAACTCTTTGGTCATCTTTTTGGCAAAGTTGTATACTATGTTAAGACTTTCTTCATCGTAGTTCTTTTTTAATTCATCTTTCATTTTTATCGCCTTGGGATATTATTCTTTTTGATATTATTCTAAAGGAACTTCGCTCCAAAAACTCCAATCTTGTGAAGGAGCATATGAGCCGAAAATGTAATTTGGACTGCTTTTTTTGTCAAAGTATGAATGGTCTATGTTGGTCCAGCTAGTGGCTGGTTTATACCCTGAACCAAAAATGCTGACAGGAACATCAAACTTTTCCCACACTTTAGTTAACTGCCTTCTGGGTCCTTCTGCATAACCTTCGCTTACAATGTCAAAAGGAACATTATGCTTTTTGAGAATTTCTATGGCCTCTTTTACAGGAGCATCCCCTTGGCCCGCTGGCAGGTGAACATGGGCTCTGCCAAAACCATCGACTAAATGCACATGACCTATGATACCTTCTTTTGCGAGCTTTTCGATTTGTTTTTTGTACCAGTCTGCAAAGGCTTTTTTCCTTTCCTCCTCGTTTTTGAATTTTTTTCCAGGAGGATTAAAATATTTGTACCACATGCTTAGATGTTGAGTATCTAAAGTTGCTTTTATATGGTCTTTGGCAATCTTCTCTGCTTCGCTTTTTTTCATATTGTATCTTTTGGTTAATTCCTCGATCATTTTTTGTCTCGCGCCTTTTACTAATTCTGCTAATTCATCTGGGTGGCTGCCATATCCCATTTCTGGAAAGATATTCTCGGGAGCAATATACACAGGTTTTTTGAGATTCTTTGCTTTGGTTTCTTGGTAAGCATAAACGCCTGCTTCAGCCAAAGTTTTTATAGATTTTTCTTTAGCGAATTCTTCAAGTGTTTTAATACGTTCTAACTGTTCATCGATTTCTTTTGCTTCCTGGAAATGACCTGTTGCAACTTCTGTTGAATATTTGTATTGTTTTTCAAGTGCCTGCCTTGCCTTCTCTAAGTATTCAAGAGGATTTTCTTTTTCACTTGGGCTTACTATATCAATTAACCCTTCTTTCTTTACATATTCAGAAAATGTTTCATTAAATGCTTTTTCTCCCATCCTGTTCTTTAATTCTTTAAAGAACGAGATGGCTTTATGAATTTTGTTTAACTTTTCTCTAATATTCTCCAGGTCATGAATATGATATTGGGCTAAACCTTCTGCTCTTCTTTTTCCTGCAAGCAGGCTTTCCCTTATGAAGAAAGTCTCTCTTGGTTGGTCTTTAAGTTTATCAGCGGTTTCTTGAATGTGTTTGATTTTTTGTTTGGTTTCAGGGTCAATATCTTTAACATCTTGAGTTAGGTTCTTAACTTTATCGATCCATTTCATAAAACTCTGTCTTTCTTTGTCAAAGTCTCTTAAGTCAAAGCTTTCAATTTTTAGGTTAGAATTCTCATCTGTTTCTATGACCCTATCTTCAGGACTTAAAGCAAGCCTGCCATAGTTATCAACATAATCCCCTGGTTCGATTGTTACATACTTTTTTAATCTATCATCATAATATGTTTTTCTTTCTGAAGCTTTTTTCCATACAGGAGCAGGGATCTTCTTGTCAGCAGTTATTCCGCCAATAACTTTGCCAGTTTTTTCATCAACAACATAAACTGGCAGTTCTTCACTTTCATTTTCATACGCTTCAAAGGGACCTCTTTTAATCTTAGGTTTGTCGTGATTTTCTTCAAACAACAGTTCGCCTTTCTCGTTTTTTGGAGCTTCAACAGCAGCAATTGCTCTAGGGAACTCACCTGTATGGATTACTACCGGAATGCCAGTATCTGGAGCGTTTTTATCAGAAGCAATGTCTGCAGCAAAAGAAATGGCTTTTTTTATTTCGTTTAATTCTTCGCTTCGTCTTTGTTCAGAGAATTCTTGTCCTGTGAATCCTGAAATGTTTGGAATTGTTTGGACAGGTGCGTGAACTGTAATCTTGAATTTATTTAATGAGGTTAACTGTTTTATTTCTTCTCTTGCTTCTTTTCCATAAGCTTCAGGGCCTGTTCCAGGTTCTGCGCCTTCAGGCATTAAGTTAAGTTCTGCACCTGATGCGCCCATCCTTAATCTTTGCAAGATCCCATTTCTGAAAGAGCCTCCACCAGCACGACCTTCTGTAATTGAAGGTTTTATATCAGACATATGGATAATAGGTTTTTCAATTTCATCAGAAGGATCAGTGTATTGTCTTTGGTTTGAGGTATAGAATTCTCTATCCATAGGAGTGTAATAATTATTGATGAATTCCATTTTCAAATAGTGTTTTTAGTTTTCAAAGAGTTTTTACCAAGCTAGCATTCTGTGGCTCTTTTTGAAAACCTCATAACTCTTGCATAGGGCAACATCAACTGCTTTGGATGCGGATTTCTTTTCATCTTTATCTTTGAGTTTTTTTATCTCTTCGGGATTGTTAAACCAATTGAATGCTTTGCTTTTGTCGATTTTTGGCATCTTTGGAATTAAGCTTGAGAACAGTTCTTTGAAACCGTCAAATAACGATACGAATGGGTCAGTGTATTTTATTTTTTCTTCTTCTTTTTTCTCTTCGTTGCTTTCATTTTTAGATTTTTTTTCTTGTTCTAATTCCTCTAAGTACTTTTCAAGGTCATCTCCAAGCGCTTCGAGCGTAGATTTAATATCGGCATCATATGAGCTAATTAATTCAAATTGTTCCATTCTTCTGACTTTTAAGAACTTTTCAAGTTCTTTGTTAGTCCAAACATAACCTCTTAAACTTATTTCAACCCTGCCGACATGAATCGGACCTCTTTGATACTCTTGAGAGAATGACATGGATGGTCTTGTTCTATAAGTAAGATTAACTATTACTACAGGCAAGTATTTCTTATTACCACTTTTTACTTTATAATAAATGTCACTTTTTGTTGCTATAAACTCTAATTCCATGATGGCTGATTCGAAAGCGCTTACAACCTCAACATCGTTCTTCAATTTATTGTTCATTTGTAATTGTCTTATTGTGTCAATATAAGGCTTCACCCAGGATAAGTAAAGTTGTATTGTATCGTAATGCTGTTTAAGATATCTTAAAGTGAATTTTCTTCTAGTTTTAAGTTCTTTGTAAGTATGTTCTTTCCAAGTGTAGTATGATTTTAGTTTTCTTGCGACAACTCTTAGCACAGAAGGATTAAACTCGTTGTTGTCCATCATCTTTTTTATTCTAGCGTCAACTTCATCTGCACTTTTCAAGTTTATTGAAAAGAACAAATCAGGCAAGATTGCGAAGCCCAACTCAGAAGCCATTCCGAATACAGATGCAGGGTTTTTTGCTCCACCTTCAACTAAATCAATCCAAGTACCTTTTAAAGTTACTTCTGCAGATTCATCACCTTTTTTGCTTTTTTCATAAAGTGATAGTCTTTCATCAATTATTCTTAATTCCCTTACAATCTGGAACATATCCTTAATCATTTTTCCGATAGTCGCTAAGTATTGGCTAACTTTATCTTGTTGTATGCCTAATCTCTGTGCAGAAACTCCAAAAAATGAAGAACCTTCTGCTGCTGCAAAACTGTCGATGATTTTAATCATCTTATCAAATGAGAAATCTTCTTTTAGGATTTTTATTAAAGAATAATATGGTTCTTCCATAGGGAGATTATAACTTTGAAAAACTAATCTATGGAATTTGTCTGTTTTTGGATAGTTTGTTTCTGAGAACACTCCTTTGGCTGATTCGATTACATGAGCTTCTCCAAATTCTTTCTTAATCAATTCTATTCCTTTTTCAACATAATCTGTATCAAAGTCCATTTTTAACGCATTATTAACACACTGACAGTGAGTTTAGTTTAACTTTTAGTATATTCTCTGTTAAGCTATTAATATATTTTTTTCTTTTGGGCTTTTTAAAGGTATTTTTGCATTGATAAATGGTTTTAGGCCTTTTCTTTATCTTAATCTTTTGTTTCCTATGTTTGTTTAACACTAAGTTTTTAAATAATAGAGTTTAAGAGTATCTAAAATGAAGTTTGATATGATTACTCTTGGTAGCGCAACTGTAGATTACTTTGTTTATACTGATGCTGACCTTATTGAGATAAAAAACATAGATTCTGAGAAGGAGTTGTTGGCTTATCCTTTAGGCTCTAAGATTTTAATTAAGGAATTGCATACTTTTACAGGAGGCGGCGGTACAAATACTGCCGTTGGATTTTCGCGTTTAGGGTTGAAGACTGGATTTATAGGCAATTTAGGCAATGATGAACAAGCAGGCATAATTCTAAAAGAGTTAAAAAAAGAAAAAGTCAAGTTCTTGGGATTAAAATCTGAAGAGTATAAAACAGGATTCTCTATAATTCTTGACAGTTTTGCTGACGACAGGACAATTTTAGTTTACAAAGGCGCTAATGATTTCCTGGATTTTAATAAAGTTAAGCAGAATTTAAACAACGTTGAGACTAAAGCTCTTTATGTATCCTCTTTGGTAAAGAATAGTTTTGATGCAGGGCTTAAGATTATAAAATATTTTAAGGAAAAAGGTGCTGTTGTTTTTTACAATCCATCATCTTATGTGGTTTCCTTGGGTTTAAACAAGCTTTTGACTTACATTAAGCATATTGATTATCTGATTGTTAACAAAGAAGAGGCTCAGACTCTTTTAGGGTTAAATAAAGAATTAGAACTCAAGGAGTTAAGCTTTGAGGTTTTTAATAAGACAAAAAAACCAATTTGCATAACTGATGGTAAGAACGGCGCAGGGTTCTTTGACGGCAATAAGTTCTACAAGAAGCCTGCGAGAAAGGTTAAGGTTAAGGAAAAAACAGGGGCTGGAGACGCTTTTTCAGTAGGATTTGTTTACGGCATCTTGAAAGGAAAGGATTACAATACCTGTTTGAAGTACGGCATTCTTAATTCAGATGCTGTTATTAAAGAGATTGGAGCAAAGAATAATCTGCGTTCAAGTTTTGATTAATTTTCGTTGATAATGTTTTTTGATTAAGATTTAAGGAAGTGTTTCCTTTATTATTCCTTTAGATTCAGTTTTTCAGAATTCTCGAAGAAAAGTTTGATTTCGGTTATGTATTCTCCAGGCAGTATTTTTATGTGCCAATCCTCAGGAAAGCATTTGTAATACATTGGCCAAGAGTATCTTTCATCCAAGAAGATTATAGCTCCTTTATCTTTTTCTGTTCTGATACATCTGCCTGCTGCTTGTATTACTTTTATCATCGCGGGATAGATATAGCCATAAAGCCAACCTTTGTTGAATCTTAATTGATAGTATTCAATTAACGCCTTGGTTTCTAAGCTTGGTTTTTCTAAAGGTAACCCTACGATGATCACTGCTTTTAATAAATCTCCTGGCAAGTCAATTCCTTCACTGAAAGAAGCGCCAGCCACAGCTAGTAATATTGCGCCTGTTTTTGAGTATCTTTTGAAATCTGATATAATTTTTGCTTTCTCTTCTTTGTTAAGCTCCTGTTTCTCTTTTATAACCACTTTGTTTATGTTTAAGTAACGTGAAACAGAGTTCAAGAATTGATAGCTTGGGAAGAAGATTGCGATATTGCCTTTTATGCTTGCAGATATCTCTGAGCACAACTTTGCTATTTTTTTGAACTGCGCTTCACTACGTTCTTTGTACAAACTGGTTGTTCTGGGGATAATTATGTTTAGCCTGTTCTTTTTTGGGAAGGGATCCTGATAGGTTTTTGTTATGCTGTTAGTTTCATCGAACCCTAGAAGGTCTTGGTACATCTCCACAGGGTTTAAAGTGCCAGACATCAAGGTGAAGTTTAACACTTCATTAGTTAACTCTTTCATGATAAAAGAAGGGTCTAAACAGTTGAAGTACAGAATTGTGTTGTTATCTAATGCTTTGATATACCGTATGAAACCCTCATCTCCTTGAAGCCAAAAATCTAAGAATTCAGCAATAGATGACAAGTAGGATATTTTTTCGTGATTTCTTATTCTTTCGCTTGCTGCATCCAAAAGATCAATGACTTTTATGTAAGAATCTTCATCTTGAGCAATTAATTGTATGAATTCTTCTTTTTTT
>JASKKU010000001.1 GCA_030154045.1 Candidatus Woesearchaeota archaeon | reverse complement strand
GAGAGTTATGGGTAAGGCCTGGGGATATTTTGATAGTTGAACCGTGGGAATTTGGCGGGGATGAAAAAGGAGATATACTCTACAAATACAGAAAATCTGAAGAGCAATGGCTGAGAAGAAAGGGTTACCTAAATTTCATAGATGAATTAAACGAGTTTTAATATCAAAATAAAAATGCCAAAGAACAAGCAAGCTGTTCCTGTATTACCTATTAAAAAGCTCGTTAATGAGAAAGGGTTTCGGATTTCTAAAGATGCTGCGAAAGCATTATCTGATGCAAGCAATCAATTAATTGAAGAGATAATTAAAGAAGTGCTTGAGTTAAAAGAAGTTGAGGGTGGCAAAACCATCCAAGTTAAAGATATAGAACTAGCAATCAAGTTAATAGAAAATGAGTAAATACAGGTCGATTGTTCTAGACATTATAAGAGAAGCGGATATTCTCTTAGAAGTATTAGATGCCAGGTTAGTTGAGTTAAGCAGGAACCGAAATTTAGAGAAAAGAGTGTTAGAGCTTGGGAAAGAATTGGTTTTTGTCATCAACAAATCAGATATTATGCCTAAAAGTGCAATTCAAGATCAAATTAAGGGTTTGAAACCTGTGTTTATTGTTTCGGCAAAGAACGGCTATAACATGAGAAATTTAAGGAAGTATATCAATTCAAAAGCTGAAGAACTTCTAAAAAAAGGCAAAGATAAGGTTGTTATAGGTGTTTTCGGTCAACCTAATGTTGGCAAAAGTTCTCTCTTGAACTCGTTATCAAGAGGAGGCAAAGTTTTAACCTCTCCAGTTTCTGGATTTACTAAAGGCAAGCAATTACTTAAAATGAAGAAAAAAGTCTATCTGATAGATACTCCTGGAGTCGTAAACCTCAAAAAAGATGATGAGGTTAGACTTGCATTGCTTGGCTCAAAAGACCCTAATAAGTTAAAAGATGTTGAAGGGGTTGCATTAAGCTTAATCGAATATCTCAAAAAGCCTTTGAGTATTTTCTACGGAATAGACTATGATAGCGATGCTGAAACAATTCTTGAAGAGGTAGGTGCCAAGCTAAATTATCTTACTTCTGGCGGTGTTGTTGACACAAATAGAACTGCTAAAAGAATAATCCAAGACTGGCAGAAAGGAGTAATTAAAATAAGTCCTAAAGACCTACAAAATATTTCTAAGAAACTCAGCAATTAAGAATCAAGGTTATTTGGATTTTTATATATCTATAAAAGCATAAACTTTATAAAATATAATAACTCCTGTAGAGTTGTCCTTATTTATTTGAAAATAGATACAAGGTGTAACTCATGAAAAATAGCCGATTAATGCATTTTGTAGTTCTTGTCGTATTGACTTTAATGTTGTTAAAAACAACTGTTGCGTTAGAATTTAAAACCGTTCAGAGTCCAGAAGAGGTTTGCCAATGTTTTGCGAGCGCATATAAGATCACAATAATAAATGATGAGCTTTCAACGAAATCATTACATATATTCTCGGAAGACAACGAAGTAAATATTGTACCTGAAGATTTGAAGATTGAAGGAAAGGATAGCAAGAGTATCTTGGTTTTCTTGACGCCAGAATGTGACAAAAAACCAGGAGATTATGAATTTACACTAAATGTTGCTGACGAACAAAACAAAAGTTATACCTTCAAACAAAAATACAAACTAAAAGAATGCAGAGCTGTTGATGTAAAAACAAAAGATATTGAGACTTGCGTAAAAGAGCCTATCACAGAAAGTTTCGAAGTAAGCAACAAAGGAAAGGTTAAGGAGGACCTCTTTTTAAATGTTTCAAAAGGCGATATTGAAACTGAAGTTAGTTTAAATCCTCTTGAAACAAAAGAAATCACATTTAAATCCGATGGATTCCAGAATCCTGGAGAGTATTCTGTAAAACTTAACTATAAAACAGAAGACAATTATATCTCTGGAAGTGATACTTTCAAGATAAAGGTTGACCCTTGTTCAAGTTTTGAAGCAACATTAACCAAACCACAAGATGTGTGCCTTGGGGAAAGCGCAAAACTATTACTCACAATAACCAATACTGGAAAGATTGATGAAGTCTTCAAGTTATCAAGCGATGATATTAAAGTACCTTCAGAAGTAAGAATTGCTGCCGGCAATTCAAAAGTGATAACCTTAAATGTTACTCCTTCAGAACTTGGTGAAAAGGATATTGTAATCAATATTGATTCAAAGTATGCTGGCAATAAAAAATTATATTCCAAAGTAACGGCAAAGAACTGCTGTGGGGTTTCTCTTATCTCGAGTCCTACACCTATTGAGATTTGTGCAGGCACAAAGGCAGAGATATCTGTTTTAATGAGCGTGTTAAATAACGGAATAAAATCTGAGTTTGAAATAGAGAGTGATTCGCCGTGGTTAACTCCCGAATTAAATGATGTTGTATTAGGCAAAAATGAAGTAAAGGAGTTTGTTGCCAAAGTCAAGCCTCTAAACAAAGCTGGAGAGTATCGTGCAATAATTAGAGCTAAGAATGATTATTGCGAAGATAAAGCCTTTGTTACATTAGATGTAAAGAATTGTTATGATTTAGAGGCTGAACTTGAAGATAATACTTCAGAAGCCTGTGCTAATCAAAAATTGGTTTTACCTCTTAAAATAAAGAACACAGGTGAAGCTGATTCAACATATGATATTAAAGTCTTAAATCCAAAAGAGTTAATGAGCGAAGCTGACAGCATTGAGTTAAGTAAAGGTCAAGAAGGTAAAGTGAATCTATTTTTGAACACAAGCAACTTGAGTGGAGATGTAACCCTTGAAGTTGTTGTATCTAATCACGACCATCCTGAGATAAAGAAGGTTATCAAAAGAATCATTGAGGTTGAGAAATGTTACGATTTTGATATGAGCTTACAAGATATAGATGCTTGTACTACACAGAACATTGAATTGACAGGAATTTTAACAAATAAAGGAACTAAAGATGATGAATACACCTTGGACTATATCTGTCCTTCATGGATTAATCCAAAAACAGATAAAGTGTTCCTTAAATCTGGAGAAAATGCCAAAATAAAACTTGAGGGCACTGTTCCACTTGAGGCTAGCGGAAAGAAGAGTTTGTGCAGTATTATTGTAAAATCTACTAAGCTAAACACCAGCAAAATATTCAAATCAAACATCAATGTAAAAGATAATGATGAGTGTTTTTGTACGAAAGCCATCTTAAACATGGATAAAATCAACGTAGAGGTTGGAAAGAGCAAAGTAGTAAATGTTGAAGTAGAAAACTGCGGTCTTTTCAATCAGACTTACACTTGTAAAGTAAGCGACGAGCTTAAAGACTTTGCATATATAACACCTGATGAATTTAAGTTATCTCCAAAAGAAAGCGACAGATGTTATATAGGGTTTATTCCAAAAGACTCAAGCAAGAAAGAGATAGCTGGCGACATAATCGTATCAAATGGCATAACTGAAATAAACAAACCTATAACTATCAATATAATTGGGTGAGTTGTGAAATGAAAGCTAAAACTAAAAAAAGAATCAAGGTTATAGTAATTTCCCTTGTAATCATTGCGTTTGTTTTACTATATGTTTATTTAAAACCGCCAGCCCAACAAGCCATAAAGAATCAAACGAATACTAGTGAAACAGTTCCAACAATTGATAACTTATCTAATACGAGTCCGCAAGTTGAAGAAACAGAGAAGCCAGAATTTCACTCAGAGCTTAGAATAGATTGCTTAATAAGCTCTAAAGATTTGTGTTATGTGGAAGGCGATACTAAGGAAGGTTGGCTTATTGGAGCGATTGACAAGAAATCAGTAAACGATTTTAAAGAAGAGTATGACATTTCATCAAGCATCATTACAATAGTAGATGGGTACTTTCAGGATCAAGGAAAAAAGGTTAAAGTTTCAGAACAAGACATCAATAACATTAAAGACAAACTAGAAACATTCTCACATAAAATAAGGGATGTAGCAATCAACAAACTCGGTGAGAATGTATCCAAATTTGAGTTTGTTACCTTAAAAAACATTAACGGCAGCTGGTTCTGGCAGTATGCTGTCTCAAATGTAGGAACAAACTTTCCTGACGGAGATAAAAAAGTTATTCTAAGTTTTGACTTGTCAGAATAAATTTTTCTTTTTAATTTAGTTTATAAAAGATTATCAATTTTAGGTTACATCTCACTAAAAGACAGCATAGATTTTTTAAATAGCCGATTTCTCACATCAAAATATGAAGATATTAGCATTTACAGACATACATAATCAGAAGAATTATGTTGACAGAGTTTATAGGCTGTCAAAAAAAGCGGATATTGTAGTGTTCTTAGGTGATCTAACCATCTTCGGAGAAATAAATCCGGACATTGTTAAAAAGCTAAAACAGATACCCACTTTAGTCCTTATGGTTCATGGAAACCATGATGACCCTGAGCTGTTTAGTCAGATAAGTAGCGTTAATAGCAATTTAGTTTTCCTACATAAGAAACTGTTTAGGTTTGAAGATACTTTATTCATAGGTTTTGGTGGTGGAGGCTTCTCTGAAAGAGAGCCAGAATTTGAAAGATTTGTTAGAAAAAACAAAACAGAAATCTCAAAATTCGAAAAAATAGTATTGCTTACGCATGCGCCTCCAAAAGATTCATGTCTTGATGAATTAGATAATGTTCATTTTGGAAATCAATCTTTTGCAAAGTTTCTAAAGACGCACTCAACTAAAAAGATATTAGCGTTATCAGGTCATTTTCACGAGAATGAAGGCAAGCTTTGCCGGGATGACAATAGAATTTTTTGCAATCCCGGGCCTAAAGGAATGATTCTTAATTTTTAAAACCCTAACTTGCTTCCAAGTTGTAACTGCGGAATGATTTCTTTTCCCAACATCAGTTTATAAAATTAACGTTTGAGTAGTCTGGTTTCTGTTTAAAAAAATAGACGAGTCTCAAAAAATGAGACTTTGAGTCTCAAAAAAGTATCAATTTCTGCAGTGGAAATAAAGGGGTGTCGTATATAAGAATTGTTAGGGAGAGTCTCAACCCAGTCTCAGGACAGTCTCAAAGCAGTCTCAAAAGAGACAAGTCTCGAGGAGTCTCTATTTAAATTAAACTGCGCACGAGACTCATGAAAAACTATTTAAATTATAAAAAGAACCCTTTGTTTAATGCCGATTCCTGAGTTAGAGTTCGAGAGATTTAGAGAAACTGTAAAGAAGAGTTTTATAAAAGTAAAGGAAGATATTCTCAACCAGAAACAAAAGTTAGAAGAGCTTGAAACCCAGAACAAGGAACTTACCAAAGTCATGTCTGAAATTCTCAAGGAATTAAAAGAAATAAAAAACCAGTTAAGAAGTGAAGAGAACCAGGAATATAAACAAAATAAAAGAGTAAAAAGTAGCAGCATTTCCGCATATGATAGAATACTGGCAATCTTGGCTTTAGGAGCTATTTCTACCACTCAATTAAAATCGATAGTTGTAGATAAAGAAAAACTGTGTTCTAAAGCGACTTTTTACAGGTATATCAAAAACTTAATTAAAACAGGAAAGGTTGTTGCCTTGAAAGATGGGGATTCTTCAATAATAATGCTAGCCCAAAATCAGAGGGTATAAGTTGGTCATTAGAAGATAAAAGGCAAAATATGAAGTTTGTTAAAGTACTAAGGATGATTAGGAAAAAAACTGAAACAATAATACCTCAAGCAGCCTATCTGACAAACACTTGGCAGCACGCTAAAGGCTTGATGTTTACTTTCAAGATGAAGCATCCTTTAGTTTTTGCGTTTAATAAAGAAAGGAGAGTCCCTTTACACATGTTCTTTGTCTTTTACCCAATAGATGTAATCTACTTGGATTCAAAAAAAACAGTTGTTGAAATGAAAGAGAATTTCAAACCTTTTACAAAGTATAATCCAAAACATAAAGCTAAATATGTTATTGAAGTTGAAAATGGATTTATAAATAGTAAAAACATTCAGCTAAATGATGTCTTTGATTTTAGAGAATAATACTCTTCTATCAAGATTACATCTAGATCCTTTGGATTCTTTACAATGTATAAAACACCTTTAGAGAAGTCAACTATCTTTTTTGCAATTTCTGTAGTTTCTTTAGTCAAGCCTACACCAACAATTGTCAAGTGAACCTTTTTTTCACGAGCCAATAAAGCTGCATTAAGAGTTTGGTTTAAAGGTTCTTCGCCTGAAGTAGGCATAGCATCAGTGATTATTATCAAGTTCTTTGTTACATTTTTACTAAATAAAGGTATGGCTTCTTTTATAGCTAAAGCAAGATTAGTCATTCTTCCGGTTCTAATTTTAGAAACATGACTTACTATTTCTTTAAGGCTTTTTGTAGGCTTAACCCTATCAACAATCCTGTCTTGGAAGACTAGAAGGCCAACAGAATCGTGATTTTTTATAGATTTATACGCTAGAACTAAAGCTGCTTTTTTACTGTTGGCAATTTTTTCGCCTTTCATTGAAGAAGATGCATCTATACAGATAATTGTTTCAACCTTGTTTTCATTTATATGTTCATAAACTGATAAATCTTCAATCTGTATTTGGCGGTGATTTCTTGAAACAGCCTTTCTTACTGTATTCCTTATAGCAACATCTTTAATAGAGAAATTTGGTGTGAACTTAACAATTTCGTCAGTGATTCCTTCTTTAGATTTAACCGAGCCTTTCCTGAAAGAAAAACTGTTTGACTTAACATTTTCCAGTTCTTTCAGAGAAGTCTCAACAATAGAAAACTCGTAAGCCAAATCTGTTAATTGGTAATTTTCATCTAACAAATCGTTTTTCTTAAGCTCTTGAATCTTATCAGTTATCTTTTTCTTTAATAGTTTTTTAAACTCAGGAATTTTAAGGTTTCTCTCAATATAATCCGGATCGAAACCTGTAAGCAGCCTAATAAAAGTCTCGCCGTAAAGTTTGCGAGCGTTTCTAAAATTTTCCACAAGATTCAAGAACATCGAATCAGGAACAAAGAGAGCTAAGTTATGACTTGCAGCCTCATAAATCAATCGTGCATTGTCGCTCTTTTCATCATCAAATAGAACGTCTCTAGGCAATTTATCTTCTTCGCTTTCTTTTTTTGATAAGAAAGAATTTACATTCTCGTCTCCTTCATTACTTTCGGTAGTTTTACTAGAGTTTATGCTACGGATAATCACCTTGAGATTTTTTGAGATTATCCACAAAAGAAGCAAACTCCTTTTCCAAGAATTGTTCTGTAGTTGTCTTAAAATCCAGACTTGGTTTTAATTTAATTCTATGAACTAAAACGGATTTAAGACTCTGTAAAATGTCTTCTATGGTCGGTTCTTTTCTACCATTTAACAAAGCGTTTGCTTGAGACCTTTCATATAGAGATAAGGTTGCTCTTACAGATGGTTTTTTATCTAGATTCTCGTTGTTTCTTAAAGTTCTAATAAATTCAACAATAATATTAACAAACTCTGGCTTAACATCAATTAATTTCTTCCCTTTTGACATAACAATCTTTTTCTCGACATCGGAATTCTCTGGGTAATTGACAAAAATTACATCAACCCTATCTAAAAACACATCAGATAAAGGTTCAGTATTCTCATCATCAGGGTTCATAGTTGCTATGAGAATGAAATCAGATTTTAAATCAAGTTCATAACTGCCAATTGTTGCTTTACGCTCTTCAAGAATCTGAAGTAAAGAATTCTGTAGCTTTGGCGGACACCTGTTCAATTCATCAAAGAAAAGTATGCCTTTGTTAGCTTTGAATATTTTTCCTGGTTTAAACGCTTCAATTGAAAAGGCACCATACTTCAAAGCTTTTTGAGGGTCAATATCACCAATCAAATCTTCAAAAGTTAAATCAGGGCTGCCTTGGATTCTAACAAACCTTTCTTCAGGGGATAAAACTTTTTTTCTTACTTCTTTTCCTGAACGGCAAACAGGACACCAAGGATCTTTTGGATCGCAATTAAACCCACAATCATTTACTTCTATAGGCTTTAGAAGCTTAGCAACATTCTTTGCAAGAGTTGTTTTGCCAACACCTGGCGGTCCTACCAAGATAACATGATGGCCTGAAACTAATGCTGATTTAAGGTTTTGTTGTACATCCTCTTGACCTAAAAAATCATCAAACTGCGCACCATTAAGAATTGATTCTTTAATTTCTTCAAATATCATGATTTGTGATGTAAGTATTTTTATTTAAAAAACTATTGCTAGCATTAAAACCAAGACAGATTAAATAAAAGAATAAAACTACATAAAAAGAAACAAAAGAAACAAAGTTATAGAAAAGTATTTAACTTAAAATTAACACCTGTTAATTAGAATGATGATTTCTATTGATGTGGAATACTTGTATGTTGCTCCAGCAATAAGAAAGTATGTTGCTCAAAAGCTTTTAGAGAGAGGCTTTAAGCAAAAAGAGGTTGCAAAAATTATGGGATTTACACCTTCTGCAATAAATCAATACCTTAAGAACAAGAGAGCTTCAAAAGTGTTGTTTAATAAGAAAGAAAAAAGTATAATTGATGAGCGAATTGACAAATTAATAAACGGCGAGATAAGCCTTCAACTTTTAGTAAAACAAGTGATAGACATCTTTGAAAAAGAAGGCGCTGTTTGCAGGATTCATAAATGCATTGAACCAATAAAAGAAAGCTGTATCAAATTAGGATTCAAAAACCCAAACGAAAAAGTTTAAATAGTGCTTTACACAGCCTTTGCTTAACAATGATACCTTTTTTTCAAATAAATGTGTTTCCAATAATTAATAAAAGCACTAATTCTAATAATTGATAGTCTATTATAACCCAAACTTTTAAAACTAAATTAATTTTTAATTTGAGTTTTGTTTGCAAGATACATCATGATTAAGTTAAACAAAATATACAAACCTTAAAAATCGAAAATAGCAAGAGGTTGATCAATATGTTAAGCATGAAAGATAGTTTCATCAAAATAAAGGAAGTTCCAACTAAAGTTGGCCAGGAAGTTAAAATCCGAGGTTGGATTTATAGAGAAAGAAAAACCAAGAACTATGCATTTATTGTAGTAAGAGACTCTTCAGGGATTGTTCAATGTGTTCTGGATAAGAGTTCGTTTTCTCAAGAAAAATGGGAAGAGATAAAAAAAGATGCAGATGTTGAGGCTTCAGTTCTTGTAAAAGGTAACGTAATAAAACAAGAAAAAGCGCCAACTGGTTTTGAGATTCAGGTTTCAGAGATAAAGATTGTTGGCAAAAGCCCAATGTTCCCCATTACTAAGGACTTGAGCAGAGATTTTATTGATGATGTGAGGCATCTTTGGATTAGAAGCAGAAAGATGACTTCTGTTTTGAAAGTAAGAAGCACAGTGTTTCAAGCAATTCGAGAATATTTTCTATCTGAAGGGTTTTATGAAACACAGTCGCCAATAATCCAAGCAACACAGTGTGAAGGTGGTTCAACTTTGTTCGAGGTAAAGTACTTTGACAAAAAAATGTACTTGGCTCAAACCTGGCAACTTCACGCAGAAGCAGTAATCTTTGCATTAGAAAAAATATTCTGTATTGCACCAAGTTTTAGAGCAGAAAGGTCCAAAACTTCAAGACATTTAGCAGAGTACTGGCATGCCGAAATGGAAGCTGCTTGGGAAGATTTTGAAGATTTGCAAAACAGAGCTGAAGCGTTAGTAAAACATGTTGTCAAGAGAGTTCTTGAAAAAAACAAAGAGGATTTAGAAGTATTAGGCAGAGATATCTCAAAACTAAAACCTGTAATTGAAAAGCCGTTTGTAAGGATGACTTACGATGATGCTTTGAAAATCCTTAAGGATAAGTTTAATTTTGAAGTGCCCTGGGGCAAAGATTTAAGGACAATAGAAGAAGAGAAATTGGTGAGTTTGTACGATGTGCCAATAATTGTAACTCATTATCCAAAAGAGATTAAGGCATTCTATATGAAAGAAGACCCAAAAAATCCAAAAGTTGTGTTAGGATTTGACTTGTTAGCCCCAGAAGGAAACGGGGAACTTATCGGAGCATCAGAAAGAGAAACAGACTTAGAGAAACTTAAACAAAGACTAATTGAACAAGGTGAAGACCCTGATCAGTACGGATTTTATTTGGACACTAGAAAGTATGGTTCAGTGCCTCACTCAGGATTTGGAATGGGTGTTGAAAGAATTGTAAAATGGTTGTGCGGTCTAGACCACATTAAAGATGCGATAGCGTTCCCAAGGACTATGGTGAGGTATTATCCTTAAATTTCTTAATTTTTGTTTTGTTCTTTTAATTTCGTTTCTTTGCTTAATAGAGTTCTGATCTAGTTAACAAGAAATATTTTTATATGAATTTCTTTAACAAATAAAATACGCCTTCATAGCTCAGCGGTAGAGCGGCTGCCTCGTAAGCAGCAGGTCTGGGGTTCAAATCCCCATGAAGGCTTTTATAATATTGCGAATTAATTTTTAATTCTATTTTCTACACAAAATTAACAAAAAATTTAAAAATCCTAAAAGGCGAGAGATAAAGGTTGTGTATGATTAAAATGAAAAAAGCAGCTGCAAGTATACCTCTCATAGTTGGATTAATCGCGTTAGTTATTGTCGTTCTTTTTGTTATCTCAACACAAAACCAAGGGTTTTTTTCAACCAACAACATATTATTTTCTAATCCGGAAACTACGCCAGTGGATAATCTAATTCAGAGTTGTCTTGACAATTCCTTAGAGAAAACATTTGAAAAAATAGGAAACAATGGGGGTTGGATTACAAGTGCAGCTTTTGAAATTAATCCTGAAGACCCAACGGATAGTTATGCGTTGCCTGTAAATAATAATTATGCAGTTGCGTACTGGTATTTTATGCTAGATCCAAACTTGTGTGAAGGGAACTGTAGATTCGGTTCCCTAGCACCTTCATTAACTCAAGTAGAAAAACAAGCTGAAGAATACATTGCCTTGGATGTGTTTAAATGTTTCACTGAAAATTGGAAGGATGATGGAAACTTTAAGATTTATATCAAAGACTTACCGAGTGTTGATGTAATCTTAACAGATAAAAATGTTAAGGCCAAACTAGATTTCCCAATTGAGATAGAAAAACTTGGTGAAGGCGGCATCAAACATAGGGAAGAATATACCTCTGAATTAGACATCCCTTTCAAAAAGATTTGGACTGTTGCTTCAGAGATTGCCGCATACGAAGCTAAAACCAGATTCTTAGAAGTTTCAGTTATAGATTTGATATCTTTATACTCTGGAAAAGATAAAAACAAATTACCGCCATTCTACGATGTTTCATTCATTGATTTTAGTCCTGTGATGTGGCAAGCAGATAAAGTCAGAGAAAAAATAACTCAAATACTTGCAGCGTACCTCAACCAAATTACTATAAATAACAGCAAAAATTTTGATTTTGGTATAAAAACAGAAGGGGAAAGAAAGACACTTCAAGGGTTCTTGGTTTGGGATATAAAAGATGACAATGTTAAGGACTTGAACATCAGTTTCACATATAATCCTAGATGGAAACCCTTCATTGCGTTTGGAGATCAAGAAGGGATTATTATGCCAGTGAATCTTGCACCAGCAAATGATAATATAATACTTCGTCTGTTAGATATTGCCGGTGTCACTAGGTATCGCACCCTTTATCAAGTTTCTTATCCTGTCTTGGTAGATATAACTGATAGTAAAGCATTGAATGGGAGAGGTTATACTTTTAGAATTGCGTTGGAAGGCAACATAAGAAACAATAACATACTTCTTGAAAACAGCACTGTTGGTTCAGTTGTGGGTTCTCCTGATACGAGCATCTGTGATGACAGGTTCTGGGGAGGAGAGCATCGTATTAAAATTAAAGATTTCTTTGGTAAGCCTGTAGAAAATGCTGAAGTTTCGTTATATGCTTTGAATACCATCTGCGGGTTAGGTAAAACAAACGAAGGTGGCGAGATTATAACAGGATTGCCTGAAGGTATTTTTACAGTCCGCGCATACAAACCAGGATATTATATTACTGAAAACTTAATTTCCTCGAGGGATACTACAGTAGTAGTCCTCACAGCATATCCTGAAAAAGAAATCAAAATGAAAATTGGCAAAGCTGAACTTAGTAAAGAGGATGTTGAAAACCATAGAATAAACTTTGCTTTAGATAATTTTAATTCTAAAGAAAAGGGAACCTTCATAATGTATAATCTAGAGAATCCAAAATACACTGTCACTTTTAAGATAAATGGTTCTAATGCTTTGGAAAAATATGTTAATTTAGTTCCAGGAGAGTACAGAATCATTTCAACAATAATCTACAATGATACAATAGAAATCCCTGAAAAATGCGTGGTTGGCGGCGAACTGTTATGCCTTAAAAAATTAAACGGGACAAATATTACGAATTATCCTGTTTCAATAGTTAACATTAAAGAGCTCGAGATTTCAGGTACGGACTTATATAATCACAATGTTTTAGAGATCTCTGTTCCTGTAACACTTTTACCTGAAGATTATGACGACTTAAAGATTGTTTCAGACTTAATGAATTTCTTATCCGAAAACCCTGATAAATTAAGAATGAGGTTTAGATCAGAATGAAAAGGTTAACTTTATTGAACATAATTTTGATGTTTTTTATAGTTATTAATGTAAGCTTAGCATATGATCTAGAGGTAAAAGCTTTTGGTTCTAAACATGGTGTTGAAGGCGTTGTTGAAAATCATGCTGAAGAAATCATTCTGAACATAACGATAAATTATCTCAATGATTTAGATGAAAGTAAAATCAAAGTAGATGATACGCCGATTTCTAATATAGATGGTGTCTGTAATCTAATTGACCCCAACATTCCAACCTATGCTTGTACAGTTAACCTTGGCTGGTTAATGTCTTCAGATTGTGAAACGCATTCTGTTTATTATGCTAATGATACACAATTTAAAAAAACTGTAAGAGTATGCCTCGATGATAAAAGCCCTGTAATCAACCAGTTTACAATCTTAGACTCACATCTTAAATCTAGTGAAGAACTTAGCTTTACCCTAGATGTCGTAGACCAACCTCTTCTCTCAGGGAAATGCGCTGGTCTGAAAAGCTTAAGATTGAAATTAGATAATGGGGCATCGTATGATTATCCTTTGTTTGATGAAAGCGGCGTGTGTGGAAAATATCAACACAGTGTTAAGATTCCTATAATTAATTTCGGAAATGTTGAAGAGGTTTCTAAAGTTTGTGCAGTAGCCATAGATTTCTTTGGACGAGAATCTAATGAGGTTTGTCAAAATATAACAATTGACGACCAAGCTCCAGAACCGGAGTTTGAAAGTTTTTCATTATACTCTCAAGATAGAAGCCACAAAATCGGACCTTACTTACAAAAAAACAAAATTTACACAGTAGTACCTTATTTGAAATTCAAAGAGAATAGCGAACAGTTGTTTGCACAAAGCAATTTCACTTTATTCAAAGATGGTTTTGCAACTTTCACATTTAGAAACAAGCTAGCAAGTTGTAACAAAATTAGTGCTGACGAATTTGAGTGTTATTTTGACCCAATAACTTTCAGTGTGAGCAATCCTAATTCAAATTACATATTACGCTATAGTGGTCTTGCAAAGGACTTGTCAAATAATATTGCCGAGTACTCGCAGGATTATAGTCTTTATATTGACGACATAAAACCAAAAGTTTCTGAGATTAAAGCAACCACTTCGATAGAGGACAATTTCTTAAGTTCTGATTCAACCATTGCTGTAATCTTTGATGAACAGGGTTGCGGTTTTTATGACAAAAAGGCGTATATCACTAGTGTAGCTTTTGGAAGGAAAAGGGCTGATGAATGTTATAACGAAAATGGTGAACGGATTTGTTTATTCAAAGGAATAAATCCTTCTTTTGCATATAATGAACAAGTTGTTAATGTTGCAATAACTGCAGAAACAAAAGATGATTGTAATAATGTTGTGGAATCTACAACTGGGAAAAACTTTTACATTGATTTGTATCCGCCTGAGATAAATAATATTGATATCACAAACCAAGATGATGAATTGTTCATAAAAGAAGGCGATTCATTAAGGATAAAAATTACAGGTAAAGATTTCTCAGACCAAATCTTTGCTGAGGCTAATTTCTCAAAAATAAACGGCGATGATTCTATTTATGTTCAACAATGTGAAAAAAACGATGACCGCAATTTTACCTGCGAGCTTTATGTAAGCAGTATAAGAGAATGCAGTGAAGAGTTGCCTATACGAGTTTATGATGCTGCAAATAATTCTGAGATAAAAACTGTTACAGTTAATGTTTATCGTAGAAATGAAAACCCTTCAAATGATTTTTGGACCGTTGGTGAAATAAAGGTTTATCCAAACGAGATTGATAGGAGCTTAAGCGAAAAAATGAATTTATATGCTTTTGCAGATGTTGAATTTAAAGCTCGTAGAAGTAACCAGAACATGGTTTCGTTTGAAATCGGTGAATGTAACTCTGAGATAGGTGCTGAAGTAAAATCATTCTATCAAAACGATTACAAACCTGGAAGCAAGGAGATAACTTTCAAGATAAAGATACCTTATGGCTCAAAACCTAAGACTAAAGAGGATGTAAACTGCATTGTAAGGATAAAAACAAAGCGCGGTGAAACTGTAACAGTAAACCCTGAAGAAGAAAACATAACATTTACAATCAAGTTTTATGACGGTAATTATTTGGGTGTTGGAGATAGTGATGTTGTTTTTGATAAAATTAAAACCCAATATGAGCTAGTAAAATCACTTAACGAATTTATAGGAAAATATATAATACCTACATATAGTATTGCTAAAGATGTCTGTGATGCCTACACTGCATTTACCCAGGCTGATGCCGCGCTAAATGCTATTGCAATAGGACTTAATGCTATTTTTCCAGGTCTTGGCGAAGCTGTACAACCAGTTAATGAAGCACATAAGGATATAACTCCAGCCTTATCAAAGTTTTGTGAAGCATTTAGTTGTCCAAAAGCAAAAGAAGAAGTTTGTAATAATCTTAAAAGTTCAAAAAATTACTTTGACGGATTAACTTCATGTCCTGATCCTAGAGAAAACGTGATTATTGGTGTTATGCACAACTGTTATATTCCTCCTATTATGAGTACTTTAACAAAGTATTATTATATTGAAACCTCAAGATTAGGATGTTATTTGGATTCCATAGAACAAAAATACCCTATTTATTTGTGCGATAATGCTGCTGATGAGTATATTTGCGAAAACGCTTTAGGACAAGCTATAGAACTTATTTCAATCATTACGCCTTCAGGATATAACACGTATTCAAAATTAATCAACAGTATAGGAATAGCATCTGAGACTGTGAAAAATCCAATATCTGCAGCAATCAGTGCAATTTTAGCGACATATCCTAGCACTTCCACATATATTGGACCGGTCACTACAGCGGTAGCACAGCTCGCCCAGGTGTCCGACATGATTAATTTAGTTAATCGACAAATTGAAATTTTCAAAGATTTCGGACAGGGATATGCAAGCGAAGTCTTGAGCAAGTATGAAAGTATGTTCCCCAAAGAAGAAACTCAAACCAATAACGAAAATATTGGTGAACCTGCTTTTGAAGATGAACAAAATATCTAAAATTTAAGGTGAAATCATGAAGAAGCTAGCTGTTTTTTTGATGCTTTTGGTTTTGTTGAGTGTAATACCTTTTGCGATATCAGATACACTCACAGAAAGCTCATCTGATTTTGATAAAGAGACAGCTAAAAATGATAATGCTGACAAATCAAATACGCAAACCAAAGAAGAAAATCAACCTCAAGAAGACCTAACGCCTTTAACAACTGGTGGGTCTATTAACCATAATCAGGTAAAAGTTCTTTCAGATAAAACAGAAATAAACCTAAAAGAGCAAGCAGAACCAAAAAAGGATGTTGTGTTTATGAAACCACTCCTCGAACTAGTTTCATCTTTCGTAAAAAACAATGAAGACTTAATAGAACAAATAAGTGTAGAATTTTCTTTAAATCTAGCAAAAGCAACAAAAAATGACACAATAAGAAATAGAATAATAAATTTAGTTTTAGATAAAGCAATAAATACTGAGAATAAAACAAAAAAGCAGTTTATTATAGATGAGACTTTAAGTAAACTTGGTAAAGATGAATTTTATGACTCAATTAAAGATAAGCCTCTATTTTACAAACTTAATATAGCAAGCCAAATTCAAGACGAAGAAACGCGTGAACAAATCAAAAAACAAATATGGCAAGATACTCTTAAATCTTATATTCAAAACTTCAATAATCTAAATGTTATCTTCCGTGGTTTTGAACAGCTCTTTCCAGATTTAAAAGATTTAAAAAGTGGATGGTTAAAGGATATTTCAGGAATTACTTCTGTTCTAGATAGTTTTGCAAATCCAGCTCAAAGTATTTGTAAAGCACTCTTTGAAAATACCCAAAAAATGAAAGATGAGGGTACATCTACTATGTTAACTGGAGGTTCTCCTGCATTGTTTATAGATGGAAAAAAACAACTTGTACGGAAGAACAACAACGGCAGAGACGTTTATTATTATAGATTCAGTTACGGAATAAGTCCAAATTTAATATTAAAACCTTGGGCAGCATCAAACGGAGCAAAAGTTTTAATTTATGTTTTGGATACTTCGGGTGTAAAATATACACTCGATTTTGATGGTGATGGAGAACGTGACAGAATCGAAACGATATACGATCCGATACAATACAGTTTTGGCGGATATTCTTCAAAAAAATTAGATAGATTCTGTTTAACTTACGTTGGAGAATTAAGTGATTTAAGCGATGAAGCACTGACTCTTTTAAAACAACCATTTTGCGTAAAAATAAATCAAGTTAAGAGTAGCTTAACAGCAAATATCGAAGAAGAACCGCTTTTCGATGAAGACGAAGTATAATCTTTTTCTTTTTATATGAACAGTGGGGACACAGGGATTTGAACCCTGATCAGCTGGTTTCTTCTTTCATAGCATAAAGCTCAACGCTCCAAAAACTGGAGCCAGCTGTGCTGCCTGGTTACACCATGTCCCCACAAAAATGAGATTAAAAGAGGTAGTTTTTAAAACTTTTTATAACGCATTCTTTAGATTTTATAAAAATTTAAATAGTTTTCCACGAATCTGTTAAATATGAAAGAAATTGTATTCCTAGGAACATCATCCATGGCTCCTACTAAGGAAAGGAATCATCCTGCGTTCTTAATTAGATATAACAAAGAAATTCTATTATTTGATTGTGGCGAAGGAACTCAGAGACAGTTAAAATTCGCTAAGATAAGCAGTAATAAAATCACAAAAATATTCATATCTCACTGGCACGGAGACCATGTATTAGGTTTGCCTGGCCTTTTGCAAACATTAGCAGGAAATAATTTCAAAGGCGAGATTCAGATATTTGGTCCAGAAACAACAAAAGAGAGAATTGAAAAGCTATTAGAAATATATCCTTTTGAAAGAGAGTACGAGTTAAAGATTTACGAAATCAAAAAAGGCGGGTTGATATTTGAAAACGAAGAGTTTTCGATTTACGCGCGAGAACTAGAGCACAGCGTTAAATGTTTCGGGTTTGAGTTTGTTGAAAAAGATAAAATCAATTTAAATAAAGATTTGTTGAAAGAATTCGGAATTGAAGAAGGGCCTCATCTTCAGAAGCTTAAGAAAGGTCAGAACATAAAAGTCAAAGGCAAAATCATTAGACCAAAAGATGTTGGTTATGTAATAAAAGGCAAGAAAATAGGTTATCTTGCAGACACAACTGTTTGTGATAATGCTTACAGAATTGCCAAAGATGCCGACATTTTGATTAGCGAAGCTACTTTCGATTCAAAACTAGAAGAAAAGGCAAGAGAAAGATTGCATCTAACATCCAAGGATGCTGCACTAATAGCATCCCAGTCAAATGTAAAGGAACTAATCCTGTTCCACTTCTCTCAGAGATATGATGATATAAGTTTATTATTAGAACAGGCGAAAGAAATATTTAGCAACACCATTGCTGCATATGATTTTATGAAAGTAAAGTTTTAGTTTTATAATCCCAACTCATTTCTTACATCAGGGTTCATCTGGTCAGGGCTCCAAGGCCTTTCTAAATCTAATTCTACATCAACATCATAATCTTCAAATGCTTGCTTCACAGATTCTCTAGTCTCGCCTAAAATCATTGGAGCCAAAGGGCAAAACATTGTTGTTAAACCCATCTTTATTTTTATCTTCTTGTTCTCTTCGTCAAACTGGATGTCGTAAATTAATCCTAAGTCAAAAAGGTTTATATGGATCTCAGGATCGTAAACATTCTTCAAAATCTCTAAGACCTTCTTCTGGTTTTCAGACAGATTCTCATAGTTCATAAAATATAGGATGGTGTTAGAAATTTAAAAAACATTTGGAATTTATGAAAAAATTTGTTTAAAAATCACATGTTAATATCAACAAAGAGATTTAGAGAATGATAAAAGGATGGGCCCGCCCAGATTCGAACTGGGGACCTTCTCCACGTCAAAGAGACGTCATAGCCACTAGACTACGGGCCCAACTAGTAGGAAAAGGAAAATCTCTCAAATATAAATTTTTTGATTCTCAACCACAGAATTTAGACTTAGACTCAAAAGCTTTATATAAAAATAAAACCCCTGTATTCTTAAGACCTTTATCAAATCAATCTGATATAAAAATGAATAAAAGCAAGCTGGAAGAAATAAAGAAGATTATTGATGAAGTTAAAAGAGAGATTGATATCAAAGTAGATACTAGTGTTTTAGATGAAGTAGTTAATCTGCTTAAAGAAGAGGTTAAAAAAAAGCAGTTAAAGGTTGAGGTTTTCATAGGAGGTTCTTTTGCTAAACAAACATTTTTAGGGAATGATTTTGATTGCGATATTTTTCTTAGATTTGATATGAGTTATAGGGAAGAGAGCTTATCGGATTTAAGCGAAGAGCTTCTTAAACAATTTAAGCCTGTAAGGGTTCATGGATCACGGGATTATTTTAATTTTGAATACAAAAATGTTTTGTTTGAGGTTGTTCCTGTATATTTAATACAAGACCCATCTCAAGCCAAAAATACAACGGATGTTTCACCGTTCCATGTTCTTTGGTTTAATAAGAAAAAAGAAAAGAATCCAGATTTGCCTCTTGAAGTAAAAGTAACGAAAGTTTTCCTTAAAGCCCAAAAGTTATATGGCGCTGAATCATACATAAATGGGTTTTCAGGACATGTTGTTGATATTTTAGTATCGCATTACGGTTCTTTCTTAAACTTGATAAAAAATGCTTCGAAATGGACTTTTCCTGTTATAATTGACACTGAAAAGCATTACAAAAACTTGAATCCAATATTCTTCCTTAACAAGGATAAAATAAAAAATGAAGTGATTGTTATAGACCCCATTATAAAAGAGAGGAATGCTGCTTCAGCGCTCAGCAAAGAAAATACTATAAAATTCATCAAAATTTGTAAAAGATTTTTAGAACAACCCAGCAAAGATTTCTTCGAGATAAAGTTTCTCGATTTAAACTCAGCCAAAGAGAGAATTGGGGAAAACCCTGGAGTAATTTTTCAATTAACGCCTTTAGATGAGAAAAGCAAAGATGTTGCTGGCACAAAGATGTTCAAAGCTTTTGAGTTTGTTAAAGAGCAACTTGAGATAAATGAGTTTAAAGTATTAGATAGTTTCTTCGACTGGAACAAAAAAGATGATGCTTTTTGTTACTTGATCTTTGATAAAAAACCTTTAAGCAAGGAAAAAATTATCTTAGGTCCTCCAGATAAAAAAGAGTTTCATAAAAACATCTTAAATTTCAAATCAAAGTACAACGATAAAGTTTTTTTAGAAGATGGGAGATATTTTGCAAAAGTAACTAGAAGATACACAAACCCTTTTGAGTTAATTGACGATTTAGTTAAAAATGAAAGATTCTTAACAAAAGTTAAAGATTTTAAGGTTTACAAAATAAACAAACAAGTGATAGAAGATGAAGCTTGAAAAAACCTTGTTTGAAGCTAAACGCAAACTGCTCCATACAATTGCAGGGTTGTTTTTTATGATGGCTATTTATTTTGATATGATAACAGGTTTCCAAATTTTCTTAATTCTTGTGTTAGGAGTTGTTTTATCATTTTTAGTAAGAAGGTATAGGATTCCTTTAATTTCAAAACTTGTTGAATCTTTTGAAAGGAAAGAATACATTAAAACATTCCCTGGAAAGGGTGCAATATTCCTTGTTTTCGGCATTTTGTTGACTTACGAATTATTTGAGAAAAACCTAGCGTTAGCTTCGATTTGGATAATAACTTTTGGTGATGCAATTACTAGCTTGGTTAGGACATATTATCTCGAGATTAAAAGATTAAAGAAGAAAATCTGGTTTCCAAGCATATTCGGATTTTTAGTTTCTTGGGCTGGTGCATCTTTATTCATTGGACCTTTTTTCGGGTTCGTTGCGTCTCTTGGAGGAATGGTTGCCGAGTATCTTGATTGGGAAGTAAACAAGAACAGTGTAGATGATAATTTCATAATTCCTTTAGCTGCAGCAACCAGTGTAATCATTGTGAGAAAAATATTTAATCTATAGATGGTTCTAAAAAATTATGAAGTGTATAAATTGCGGCAAAAAACCCGCTGAATTAGAGAACCTGTGCATTGATTGCTTCTTACAAATAAGCCCTATAATCAAAAATATCAAACCCGTCAAGTTAAAAAAATGTGTTAAATGCAGTTCATTATACGAAGGCAATCACAAGATTGAAGACAACGAACAATTAGAGAAAGCCATATTAAAACATATAAGTTTTGACAAGAGATACAAGATAATAAAACATAACTTATCCCTTGAAGAAGGCGATAAACAATTTTTAGTGAATCTCAAAATTTTTGCCAAAGTCAATGGCAAAGAAATCAAAGATGATTGGCAGATTGAACTGGATGTTGAAAAGTTTGTTTGTCCGTTGTGTTCAAAAAAAGCCAGCAAATATTTTGAAGGAATCCTTCAAGTTCTCACATTTAATGAAGATGTAATAAACTATATTGAGAAACTGCTTGAAAAAGAAAACATTCCTGTAAGCAATAAGAAACAAACAAAAAAAGGTTTCGAGTATTATTTAATTGACAAAAACAAGTTAAAAAGCATAGGTAACAAACTTGTAGAACAGTTCGGCGGTTTTGTGAAGGAAAGTGCAAGTTTGCATACTCGAGATAGACAAACAAGCAAAGACGTTTACAGACTAAATCTTGCATACAAACCTTTGAAAATAAAAAAAGGTGATGTTTTTTTCTATAATGATACAATTTATAAAATGCTCACGCCTGGAAAAACAAACAAGGTGTTAGACCTCTTTACTTTGAAAGAGACTCGAATAAAAAACGATAAGTATATTAAAATCCCAAAAATAAAAGCAAGGGTTGTATCCAAAAGACCGTTAAAGGTTTTGGATGAGGAGTATCAGTTGATAGCTGTCAAAAACCCTTTGGGTAAAAATGTAAAATTGAATTCAAAAGTTAATATAATAGAGTTTGATGGCGAATACTTTATTGTTGATTAAAGAATTAAATTAAACTGATATGCTCTAAAGCTTCTACAAAAAGCGAATCGCATTGTTGTTTATCTTCTTCGTTGCATTTATAACTTATGTAAAGGGTTCTGTTGTCAAAATCAATAAAAGCGTTCTCAATGATTCTTCTGATGTTTCTCTCAATTACAACATATTCTTTTCTTATCATCTTGTGATTGTTGTGATAGAGTTGTTCTGAACTTTTCAAGAACTTTGAAGGGTATGTTGAGTTTAGGTTCTCTTCCACAAAATTAACTGTTTGCTCAATAGGTTCATCAAATTTCGAAACTTTGAGAATTACTATATCTAAAGTCTTATTACTAAGATTTGTGTATTGTAAAGCATCATCAATTACATTGAATTTGATTTTGTCAGTAGTTACAAAAAAGCCTTTATCTAAGAACAAGTTGAATCTACTTTCATTATTAAAAGAAACATTAATTAGTGATTTTTCTTCTTGAGAAGGAGGTGTGTTGTCCAAATTAACTATAAGAAATAAAAGAGAAATCAATAGAAGTGAAAGGATTATTGTTATTAGAATCAAATGATTTTTTAAATGATGAACTGTCTTCTTATTATCTAGAACAGCATCAACCAAAGTTGGATCAAACCCCTCTTCGCTTAGCGCTTTCTTTACTTGCTCAACTGAAAAACCTTGAGACAGCTTATCCTTAATCCACTCAGAGAGCTGGTCCATGAGTTGTTTATCGAACTTGGAGTTTTTATACTTTTTCATAAAAGTGTTAAT
Source organism: Candidatus Woesearchaeota archaeon (assembly GCA_030154045.1). Taxonomy (GTDB): domain Archaea; phylum Nanobdellota; class Nanobdellia; order Woesearchaeales; family JASKKU01; genus JASKKU01. Next base: position 82,274 of record JASKKU010000001.1, on the reverse strand, counting down.
TTTCAATATCGACTAGAGAATAAAACTTGGCTTACAATTTATCAAAAAACTCAATTAACTCTTCAAAAGAGAAACCTTTGGCTTTCTCATTCTCAAACTGGATGGCAAATCCTTGTTTGGTCTCTTTTAAGTCATCAACTGATAAAAATAACCAAGGTTTACCTGAAAACTTTACAGCTACGAAAGGAATTGCTCCGAATTTTTGACTAAACTCAATCAGCTCTTTTATCTCTTTCTTAGGGAAATATTTGTAATCTGAGCCTATGTTCTTTATTTCAATAGCAATTTGCTTAAAACCGTTGCTAGCTATAACATCAGGCATAGGGTACTTTATCGAGCCAGAACCAGCAATTCTAACACAAGCCCAGCCAGCTTTCCAAAACTTATGCAAAAGCTCGCGTTCAGCAGTTATTCCTTTACGCTTTCGATTCATGTTTATTTAAAAACAGGAAATATTTATATAATTTGTTCAATAACCTTAAAATATGAGTAAACTCGTTTCACTTTTCGGTTTAAAGAAAGAATTCAAGGATAAATCAGCTTTAAGAGTAAGCGAGTTTGCTTTGTTAGAGTTAAAGAAGTATTTAGAAGAGAAGATTGAGAAGACTATTGATATCGCCATAAGTGTTGCTAAAAACTCTGGCAAAAAAACAATTAATCTAAAAGATATCGAGTTTGCAATTAAAAAAACTATAATTAAAAGGTGAGATTATGAATTATGAAGATGCATTAAATAGAGCTTATGATAAGATTCCTAAAAAGCTTAAAGAACAAACTAGATTTAATATAAGAGAAGCAGTTGTGAGAATCGAAGGTAATAAAACAATGATTGCTAATTTTAGTCAGATCTGTTCTGACTTAAGAAGAGACTCCCAGCATTTGCTAAAGTTTCTTCAAAGGGAACTAGCTACTCCAGGTGAAATAAAAGGAAAGGCTTTATTTTTAGGCACCAGGATTTCAGCCAGTAGAATTAACCAAAAGATCAAAGAATATGTCGATGCTTTCGTGATATGTCCCGACTGTAAAAGGCCCGATACTGAACTGGTTAAGGAGAAAGGCTTTATGTTTATGAAGTGCTTGGCTTGTGGTGCCAAGAGACCTGTTAAAAACATATAAGAGTTTAAAAATGATAGTTAATATTAAAGAAGACAAAGAACGCAAGATAATAACCATTGTAGATGACAACTTGTTTGGTAAGAGGTTCAGTGAAGGAGACTTCATTCTTGATTTAACATATAAGTATTTTTCAGGGGAAAAGAAGAATAGCGTTGAAATTGAGGAACTGCTTGAAGACAAAGATGTTTATTTAGTTAATTTTATTGGAGAAGAGAGCGTTTCGCTAGCTCTTGAACTAGGTTTGATCGATGATTATAAAGAGATTGCTGGGATAAAATATGCATTCTACTTAAATTTGAACTAAGATTTATTCATAAAAGCAGATAAACCTTGCTGTTTCTCTTTTTCTTTTCCAAAAAGCGAGTCAATTCTTGTTTTCACAATGTTTAAGGAGTCTCTTATGTAAGCGTCAACATCATATTTCTCAGCCAATTCTAAAGAAGGTTGTAAATACTTGGTAACCGAACCTTCAGAAATAGTAAAGATAATCTTTCCTCCGCATTTCGGACATTTTCCAGACAGAGGAACTCTTCTATACTTTTCGTTACAATTAACGCATCTAAAAACTTGCATTGAAAATTTTCTTAAGTTACCTTTCAAATCTTTCATAAAGTGTTTTTCAATAATTAAGCTTGCTACATCTGAAGCATCAACAGCCCTAATTTTGCCAGCAATTTCCATTTCTTTATTCAACTTATCCATCATGGTTTCCAAAGTTTTATATGAAGAAGCTATGTTTGTGTAATTTATATTGCTAACAGGATGGGTAAACCCATAATTCTCGTACTGCTGTTCAGTACCTATTCTGTCTTTAAGCTGTTCAACATGAACTTCATAAGGCATTTTATATTGCAAAGTTGCTTCATAAAATTCAAGAGGATATCTGCTAGCTACATCCAAACCCAAAACCATATCATCAACTTCTGAAGGATTCAACACTGTTGTTAATACCAAAGGTGCATCCATAGTTCTAGACCCTCTTCTGTCAGGCAGGAATCTTTTAGAAAAGTTGAGGAAAGCATCCATTTGTAACAGAATGCAACCTTCATCGCCGTCACAATCTCTTCTTAAAGCAGCGTGAAATAAAGGTGAAGCAAGCAATGCCTGTATTTCTGAGAAACCTATAATTCTGCCGACCATGCCTGCAGAGATATGAGGAGCTAAGCCAATAACTAACTTTCCAATTAAATCCTCTCTCTTCTCAACATTGTAGTATCTTGGCAAGCCATAAACAGTTTCAAGAAGGTCATCAATAAACTTTGCAACCCTAACAAAAACCTCATCAGCGCCTTCTGAAAATCCTGAACTTAAAGGCAGGATAATATCTTGAGGGAATATCTCAAGAATTTGGTCTTCATCAACAAGCGGGTTTCCAAAGATATCTTTCTCATAACCTAATTCTCTAAGTTTCTCAACGCTCGTATGTATCTCTTTTGGTTTAAAATGTGTTATAGGCAATTCAGTCATATCAAACCTTATAGTTCCATCTTTATTCACATAAATGCCGTATTTAGCTCTAAGAATGCCTTTAACAAAATGTTCAGGAACATGATCTCGATTAACAGTCCCTCTAACTCCTTTGATAAGAGGAGGTATGTATCTGATATTAAACTGACTTCTCACATGGTTAACTAAATCCTTAAGAGGGACTTTCTTGTTACTATATTCCTTGTTTGGAGTATTATGAACAGGACAAACCTGTTCTTTCATCCACTTTTTGCAAGAAGGACAGTAATACATCTGTTCACAAGGCGTTCCACATTTTTCACAAAGAGGCAAAATGGTTTCATTATTGCATTTTGGACACTTAAAATGCGCAAAGTCTGCTTGAACAAATCCTTTTTCAATTGCCACATTAAAAGACCTTAACCTGTCACCCTGGTCGCTTACAGGGAACAACATATGAGGGCTACCACTCATAGCACGCATTTTAGCTTTTTCAGGCCTACCCATTCTTGCTCCAATAAAAACTCCGCATTTATCTCGTATTACAAACTCAGATAGTTTGTCTACCACTTCCACAGCCTTTTTGAATTCAGAAATTGACAAAGATGAGATTTTGTTTATCTGGTCTTGAATTGAAGAGAAATAATCGTTCTCATCAATACCTAAATTCAGCAAGAAGGCTTTAGCCAAATCGCCTTTAACTACAATATGTTCGTTATTAACAAAGTCGTGTTCTAAACCAATTAATTCTAAACATCGTTTAACGCGATTATCTTTTTTATCTGCTTTAATGACTAGCTTAAAACTCGGTTCTTTTGTTAATTTACTTTTATCAAGCAGAGCGTTCAAAATGAGAATTATATCAGAAGGTTTTATCTGATTCCAATAAAAGATGTATTCAGGATGCAAAGGAACGTTTAGTTCTTTTGAAGCCTTAATGCTTTCTTCAAGTGTTGGAACAAACAAAGGCGGAAACTGTAGATTTTTTAGAGTTTGTTCTGAAAAAATCGACTTTAAAGTATCATTAAAATCTAAATTGTTATCCTTAATTGCTTTCTCTAATTCAGCAAACCACCACTCAGGACAATAACCTGCTGGAACTAACTTTGAATTGTTTTCACTGAAATCACCATAATTATACAAGATATCTCCTAAGAACAAGATTTCTTTAACTCGAGGATAAAGTTTCTTGGCTTCTTCTCTTGTTTTGACTTTTTTTACAGATCCATCATCAAGTAAAACTATTGGAGGTTCTATAGAATCGCAAGCATTTGAACCAGCACCTTTACCAGGAAGTTCAGGTTTTAACTGTGTTCCTGTTGCAATAAAATCAGAAACAATAGCCATTGTGGCTGGATGAAGACCTGCTGAAGAAAAACCTGTATTTCTAGCTCTACCATACCTAACTCTAAAACCACCATCTCTTAAAGGATAAGCAAAAACTGGTCGGCCTGCAACTAGCTCAGAGATAAAGATATAGTTTGGTTTCAGTTTCTCTTCATCTTTATCTTTTGATTCATTGTTAGATTCTTCAGCTTTGGCTCTAGATTTAATCTCATCATGCAATTTTAAAAAATCACCAAGCCACATCCAATCCAAATCAAACTCCTTACCCCACTTCGCAACTCTTTTCCAAAGCTTAGGAGCTTTTAAAGCAATCATAGCCATAACCAAAACCATACCACCCCTAATTCTATTCGTTTCAATTCTGTCTAAATCCTTATAGTTGCTAACTTCAATGTTTTCGGTTGGCTCTCCGGAAACCTCAACAGGAATATGTCTGACTAAAAACTCAATTTCTTCAGGAGTTGGCAAGTATTGTGGAACAGTTACTCTTTCGGCATAATCGTAAATTTCCTGAACATACCTTTTAACTTCCAAATCAGTTGGATCATAAGGAGCGTAACCCATCTTTTTTCTAATGAAATCACTTAACAAAACACAGAATGCTGCTCCAGTACCACCTGCACCCCTAATTGGGCCTGAGAATTTAACTGAGAAATATTCTTTACCATCTTTTCTTTTCTTAAATTCTAAATCAGTAAAACCTTCAAGAGGGGCTGCGACTATGCCGACAGTTTGATAAGTAAATCCTGTTCTAATGCCCACTTCCATGGCTTCTCGCTCAGTTTCAAACTTGCCAAACTTTTGTTGAGCTACCTCTAAAGCTATTGTTAAAGCAACCCTCCAATCAAGTGGTTCGTACTTTCTCTCTAATTCTTGAATTCTATTGATTATTTTTTCTTCATCTAAATGAGGCGCAACTACAGAAATTAAACCAAAAACACGTTCAGCCATGTTTTTGGCTAACCTTATTTCTACATTTCTAACTACATCAACACCCTTCTTACGCGCTTTATTGGCTATCTCATAAGCTTTATTAGTCTCACTAACTAAACTATCAAAATACTTTTTCATTCGTTCTGAAGCTTCAGCCATTTTCAAAATCTTTCAAAAAACTTATTCAACAAATCTCAACAGATTTATTTTTCTTGTCTTTAAATTGAATACAGGAACTCTACCAGGCAAAGGATCGTGACCTATTTTTTCTTGGAAAGGGGTTTTTAGCTGCCAAGTTCCACCTGAAACCAAAACAATATTATTAAAACTGCCGACATTGGGTCTGTGATTATGACCAACGATAAATATATCAGGCACTTCCTCAATAACAAGAGGATCTTTTTCAGGATCAGGTACAAAAAGTGTTGCACCATGAGAGGGTGATAGATGTCTTTTATTAAGCAAGAATTTCATCACCAAATCAAATCTGTCAAAACCGCCACTATTCCTCAAAGAATCTATATTTCGGATGTAATAATCAAAAGAGTAACCATGATAAATTAGAACTTTAAAACCTGAAAAACCATCAACATTGTGAATTCTCAACCACGAAGGATTACTTACAAGGATAACATTTTCCATTTTGTAAAGCGATTCAGCAAAATCTTTATCTAATGCTGGCTGAGGTTCTGCTAATCTAACAGCATCGTGATTTCCTGGAGAAATAATTATCGTTACATCCTTTCTAATCTTGGATAAAAGACAAGCTGCATAATCGTATTGTTCTTTAATGCTTGTTACCTTGAGCTCACTTTTTTGTCCTGGATAAACACCTACACCATCAACAAGGTCGCCTGCAATGATTAAATACTTAGTCTTTAAACCAAGTTCTCTATGGGTTTCATTACCATAGTTGCCATTAATCCAATCAATAAATTTCATGAATTCTTTTTCTAAAAAGAGTTTAGAACCTACATGTAAATCGCTAATAATTGCAAGGTTAACGTCTTCTTTAGCTTTCTTAACCTGAATGCTGTTTGGCACGCCTGGTTCCAAAATTGTCTTTGCATAAATAACGTTGTTTTTAAGAAATCCTGAAACACCTATCGCTTGATCTAAAACCAACTCAGAAGCGATATTATACAACTCCTCATTATCCTTAGTAACAATTACCCTTATAACGCCTGTTAAATCCTCAACATCTATGAAAATGCCATTCTTTGTGTCAACAATGTTATTAATCAAACCAATAATGGAAACTTCACTTTCTCCACGAAGTTTATTAATGGATTTTAAACCTTGCAATTCGGTTCTTGTTGAAAGCATCCTTACAAAAGTTTTTAACCTTTGTCTGTAATAATTTACAAAATTCTGAACATCAAGTTTTTGGTCTAAATTTGTATAAGAGGAAATAACCTCAACATTCGAAGGTAAGCCTTCAAACTCGTGGCTAAACAGACTATTTGAAATAATACTTTCTTCAGTTTTGTTATTTTTTTGAGTGCCACCTTTTTGGTTTTGGGAGAGTTCTTTGATCTTCTTTTCTTTTAGCTTCTTGCTTTCATTATTTTTTTCACCAATTTGAGAATTTTCTAAAGCTGGAGTATTTGAATAAGCAACATCATTCGCTTGAACATGATCAACAATATCTAGAGAAATATCCATATCCTGATCGAAAAAAGGTCTATGTTCGTCTTTTTTAAGAAATTTATCAACGGGGAACTCAGATTTATTTTTGATTATCTCGATAAAGGAATCGTACAGTTTAGGATTATTGTTAACCTCTTTCTCAACGATTGCTTTATCAAAATCAAACCAATTCAAATCATCAAAATCAAGATCATTTTTGTCTAAAAGAGATTCATCAACATAAAGTAAGCTTTGGTTCTGAGACAATTTTTCTATAAAAGATTCATAGTCAAAATCAGATTGTGTGAGTTTATCAATGACTTCAGGCGATAAGAAGATACCTTTCTCTATTGCTGAAGAAATGATATCTTTGAGCTTTTTTGAATTCAATTCAGTATCATACTTTAAATCTTCCAAATCAAGAAAAGTCTCATCTAAATTTTGTAAGTTTGATTCGAGGTTTTCCTTTTGTTCCAAGTCTATAAACTCGTCACTATTTTTAATAGTTTCATCAACAATATTTGAGTCATCTAAAGAATTTTCAACCATGTTATTCTTAGGAAAAAACCAAACTTAAAAAAGATTTACTTTTAACGAGAATTGTTTTAAAAAATATTCTTTAAAAAACATATTTTTAAAAGCTGTTTTGTTAATAGCCCAATGATTGTTTTAATAAGGAAACAACTCTCGGTCTAACTGAAATATCAAAAGCTATGCTAATATCCCTCGTTCTACCTAACCGACCCCTAGATTTGACAACACTTTGAATTAAGCCTAAACTGTCAAATTCTGAGATAATGTCTGAAACTCTGCGTTGTGTTAAAGGCCTAATATCCAAATTTTTGCATAACTGTACATATTTTTCATAAACTGCGCCTGTTGTTATGCTTTCGTCTTTCTTTTTAGTGTTATCTAAAAGAATCAAACTAAACAGAACGCATTGATGTTGTTTTGGTTGAGAAGCAACAATGTCAAGCACTCTGTCCTTTTCCAATTTCTCTTGAGCAGCATCTAAATGATTTAAAGTAATCTTCTTTGAACCTTCCCTGTCAGCAAGCTCTCCCGCAACTCTCAATAAATCAATAGCCCTTCTAGCATCACCGTGGTCTCTAGCAGCAATAGCTGCGCATTTCTCTAAAACACCTTGCTCTAGAGCATCTGACCTAAAAGCTCTCTTAGCTCTGTCTTCAAGGATATCTTTAATCTGATTAGCATCATAAGGTGGAAAAACTACGCTTTCCTCTCCTAAAGAAGATTTAACCCTAGGGTCAACCTGTTCTAATAATTTAACAAAATTAGAGATACCTATCAAAGATATTTTTGAGTTTGTTAGGTAAGAATTGATTCTAGTTAAGGTGTAAAGTACATCATCACCCATCTTAAATATTAATTGGTCAATCTCATCCAAAATTAAGATTAATAATTGTTTATTCTTGTCAACCGCTTTGTAAAAAATGTTGTAAACTTCATCAGTAGGTAAACCTGTTGATGGCAAATCAATGCCTAGTTCTCTGCAAATATAAGCTATTAATCGATATTCCGTATCTGCTCTACCAAGCTTACAATTAACATAAACATAATTCAAAGGAACATTCTCCTCTCTTGCAACTTCAACAAGATCATAAACAACTCTATTTACAGTGACAGTTTTACCTGTACCTGTTTTACCATATATGAAGATATTTGAAGGTTTATTGAATTTTAAAGCAGGAGCTAGAATCTCAGCAAGTTCCTCAATCTGTTTATCTCTATGCAAAATGTTTTTAGGTGTGAATGAAACCTCAAGAACTTCTTTATTTACAAATAGAGTCTCTCTTTCAAGGAATTTCTTAAAGAAACTTTTCAAAGGTTTGTCCATGCTGAAAGGAGATTAATTGTTTATAATTTAAACTTTTCCATTTGAAATAACCCTGTGACCCCTCCATTTCCTGTGGAAGTCGTTTAATTAAAAATTAATTGCGAATCAGAGGAAAAATAAAATAGTAAAATAAAGAAAGTTAAATTAAATGAAATAATAACTTAATATTAATTATTTTCAATATGGAAAAGAATAAATAAATATATTGTTTTTATTATTAAATATACTTTTCTAAAAAATATATATTCTTACATGCTTTATATCAATTATATATTAACTATATATATGACTCTTTGATCAAAAGCCTTGCACTCGAAACAAAGGTTGTTTCAAAGGAAATCAAGGTGTGGTGGTGTTTACTTTTTCTCGATTTTTCATCTGTAAGTTTAATACTTGGCTTATTTTTTCAAAAAGTTTTTTAAATATGAATTAGCGTTTGATATCTTGATGGTCTTAGAAATCAACTTGCCTGCTGAAAAAGTTGAGAAGCATTTTTATTTGATATTTTTCTTTAGCTTGGTTTATGCAATCCTTTCAGTTTTGATAGGTATCTTTGCATTTCCACAAAATCCTTCAATTGTAGCTATTTCTTTGATCTTGATTGCTTTGACACCTATTTTTTATAGGATTAGTTCGTTAGAAGAAGATGAAGATGTTCTGCTTGATTCTGAGGAACTTATTTTAAAACATCATTTAAAAGCAATAAATACTTTTCTTTTTATGTTTTTAGGCGTTACCTTAGGTTTCTTTTTAATAGCTCTATTTTTATCCCATAGTTCTTTTCAACAGGTGTTTGAACCACAATTGAAAGTGTTATCAGTCATAAATCCAAAGTTAACAGGAAGTTTTTATCAGAATCTTTTGAGGTTTGGAACAATTTTCTCTAATAATTTTAAAGTTATGATTCTATGTTTAGTTTTCTCTTTATTATTTGGTGTTGGAGCTTTGTTTATTTTAATTTGGAATAGTTCTGTCTTAGGTGTTGCTTTAAATTCTTATTTTAGAATTAAATTAAATGAGTTTTTATCATCATCACAAGTCTTGACTTTTGTAGATTATCTGAAAGCGTTTGTTTTTAGTTTTCTTAGGTTTTCAATTCATGGTATCCCTGAAATAGCTGCTTATTTTGTTGCAGGTCTTGCTGGCAGTATTATTTCTTTTGCCATAGTTAAACACCATTTCTCAACAAAAAAATTCGAGAACATAGTTTTTGATGTTAGTGATTTGGTTATTATAAGCATCTTGATTTTGTTTTTGGCAGCGTTAATTGAAGTTTATCTTACACCAGCTCTTAACTTGTAATGTCTAGAAACCATGTTAGTCTTTTTAATTATCCTTCTAATTATTTTTTTTCGAATATAACATCATAATACCTTGAACTTGTTTGGTCTTATCTCATAAATTTCTCCTTCTCTGAGCAGTTTTTTGATTACATCTTCACAATCCTCAAGTTTGGATTTAATAATGATTTGGTCCAAGTCTGCGCCTTCACCATCATCAAGTTTTTTAATCAGATCATAAACTAATTTATCCTTGTTTATGGGTTTTGTATTATTTTGGTCAGCTATTTTTTTATCTTCATTCTTTTTTTCACCACTTTCTTTATTTTCAGAATTATTGTTAACAGAATTTAAATCAACCTCATCAATTAACAAATCTTCTTCAACTTTATCTTCTTGTGTTTGAGAAAGAGTTTGTGCTTCAGATTTTTTATTCAAATCTGTATTGATTTCCTTAGATGTTTGATTTATGCTTGATATATTTGTGCTTTGATTTTGTTTTTCAAGATTTAAGTTTGGTTTTATTTTCTCAAGGAGCTTTTTTCTATAATTAAACCAAGATTTAGTAGTTTTCCTTATAATTTCACCAGCAATGTATCTTGATTTTTCAAACTCTCTAACTCTTCCTATGACATTTACAAAATCTCCTATCTTAATGTTTTCATCAAACAACTCAGGGTCAAATATCATGACTGTTGTTATCGCAGTTCCATCATCTAATCTTAGCAAAATATTGTTTGTGATTTCGTTCCTGTTTATATCAACAACTATTGCTATAACATTAACTCTGTCAACTTTTTCGTTGTTGATTAACAAATAGTTTGTGTTTTCATTAGTTATTAGATTTGCTTTTTCTATAGTTTGTAACTCTACAATCCTTGCGGGTGATCTCTTTTGCGCGTTCATTTTTTAGTTGTTTTGCTCACTTTCATTGCTTTGTTTAATATCTTGTTCCATTTTGTGTTCTTCAAGATATTGTAATTTGTGCTTTGCTAAAAATCTGATACCTATTAACAAAGCTATTCCGGATACTAATAAGATTAAAGCTATTGTTAAATACTGTTCAAAATGAAATATCTCTGAGATTTTTTGAAGTATCTTTTGTATTATTTGTATAATAGCTTTATTTTGTGTGGATTTTATATCAGCCAATTGTGATAAAATTATTTTTTCAACAACCCCAGATTTTAGAATATAAGTCCATATTATGCTTGGTAGGGCAAAAAGCAAAGCAAGTTCTAATAATATTTTTTCAACAAAATGTGTTGTTAATAATAAGCCGCTGTTTATAAAAATTAAAATAAATATAACTACAAGAAGTATCAAAATAGTTCTGTTTGAAAGGTTTGCCAAAATTCCCAATTTTGATTTGTAAGCGTCTTTTATTGATTGAGTTAAACCATTTAATTCACTGCTCGCCTTGTTTTTGACTTCTTCTTTTAACACATTCATGATTTGAGTTTTTTGTTCTTCGGTCATTTGAGGATACTGAGTTAGCGTTTCGTTTAATTCTTGTTGTATTATTAAATCTATAATAACATCTTGATTATCATTAATCTTTTGAGTAATTATATTGATGCTAATATTACTTATGTATAAAAAGAGCAAGAGCACGAATAAAAATTTTAGAATAAAATCAACAACCCTTTGTACTGAAGATAATCTTTTTTTTCTTAATTCTTTTATAGGATTCATTTTAGCACCTTTTTATTTTCATAAACTGAATTTCAGATAATAAAAACAAACTTTATTTCATTTAATTGATTGTAATAAAGATTAGATGACTTTTTGGACATGACCTCTTCTCGGCTCAAACAAATCTCCGCTTCTTTTGAGTTTTTCAATAATTTCCTCAACTTGTGAACTTGGAATATTTCTTTCGGTGGCTCGCTCTACAATTTCTTCAATAGGTATGACCTTACCTAAACTTTGTTCCAGTTCATCAATGATCTGTCTTACAATAGCAATCTTGTTTCTTTGGCTGCTACTTATTCCTGTTGTTATTAGATCAATGTCAAACTTTTTTGTTTCTGGATCTACACCAACCTCTTGTAAGCAGGTAGTTAAGATCTCAATAGCACGCATTGCATCTTCAACAGTCACTTTATCAGATAATCTTATCTTTGCGCTTGCTTCTGATAATCTTACTAAAGCCTCTAATTGTCTTGCTGAGATGGGTATGGGTTTTACAGCATCCTCGTCAGTTGAACCTGAGTTTCTTAATTCAACATAGAACTCTTTTATTTTTTTGATTGCTGCATTTGTAAGTTTTGGTTTAAACCTTCGCTTAGCATAAGCAATATACTTTCTTAAGAATTCTGTAGATAACTCTGCTTTAGTCTCTGTTGGGTTTTGATGTATTCTTAAGATGTGCTCGGCTAATCTTTCATCTTTGTCTTTTGCAGGAATATCTCGGACTATGAATATTAAATCGAACCTGTTTATCAAAGTAGGAGGCAAATCAATTTGTTTAGCTATAGGAGTCATAGGGTCAAATCTGCCTAGCTTAGGATTTGCTGCAGCAAGCACAGTAGTTTTGGCACTTAATGTGGCTTGCACATTTGCTTTGCTAATGCTTATAGTTTGCTGTTCTAAAGCTTCGTGCATTGCAGACCTGTCTTCTTTATCCATCTTATCTAACTCGTCGATAGCGCACAAACCATTATTCGCTAGAACTAATGCACCAGCTTCTAGAGCCCATCCTCTTAGAAATTCATCTCGTACAACTGTAGCAGTCAAACCCGCACCTGAAGCACTTTTTCCTGAGACGAATTTCGCCTTAGGTGCAACTATGCTCATTCGTTTAAGCAGTTGAGATTTACCTGCTCCTGGGTCGCCAATCAATAAGACATGAATGTCTCCTCTTGACCTTGAAGAATCATTTCTTATTTTTTCAACACCACCTACTTGTTGAAGAAGTAATGCCAATTTTAAATTCTCATAACCATAAATTGAGGGTGCAACAGCTTTAACTAAAATGTCAAATAAGTCTTCCCTCTTTGCTAATTCTTTGATTTTAAGCTCGTCTTCTTCATTTATTTTTATTTCAGAATAATCTTCTGCAAGCGGTTCAACAAAATTAGTTTCAATCATCAAATCAAACCTTACGGATTTGCTCCCAGTTCTGGTGTAAATAGGGATCTCTTTAAGTATTCCAGAAACGCGGATTTTAGAACCTGGATTCGTCTTTTTTTCACTCATTGGACTAACTAAGTCGTCTTCCAAGAAAACATTTATACGTTTTGGTTGAGCATCACCTTCAAGTTGTTCAGGTATTTCTTCAAGCACAATTCTTTGCGAATCAACCATATCCATATTTAAGAGCTTAAACTTGCCTTTCCGACCGCAACTGCATTTTGTTGGTTCTTTAAAGCTGTCTCCCTTCTGGAAAACAGTAAGAATATTACCACATTGTGGACATTCGAATTTAGCTGAAAGAACTCTGGGCCTGACATCCGATTTTTGTCTGACAACTCCCTCTACAACTATGAGTTTATTTAAATGAACTGACCTTATATCCCTGATTAATAATTTATTCTTCTCAGGAAGGTTATAGAATCTAACTTTAAATCGTTGAACCTCTTCAGCAGGAAAATATTCCAAAGATTTACAGCCAAGTTCAGCAGTTTCAAAAGCTTCTGCAGGATTTTCAAGAACATGCTCAGCCAATTCAGGGTCAAATTTAACAAGTTCCTGAAAGTCTACATTGACAAAGTGTTTTCCCTCTCTAAGGTTGTCTATTATATCTTTCTTATGTTTTAAATCAAGAAATTCTTTGAACTTGTCAATCTGTTGCTCTATGTCCATTGCTTAAAAGAGTTAGAAACTTTTAATTAATAAAATCTTTGTTTGAATGTTTTAAAAATTTTAAGAAATTGAATTTAAAAACAAAAATGCTTTTTAATCTATGTGTTGTTTGAGCTTTTCAATTAGTTTCTGTACGGCAATCTCCACTTCTTTTTCGCTTTTAGTACCTGTACATACAATCTTTCCATTTGAGAAAAGCAAGAATGTTGCAGGCGTCTCTGGATCATTTAGCTTGTAAACCAAGCCAGGGAATTGTTCAGGTTCATACTCTGTATTTCTCATTTTGATTGCTAGTTTATTTAGATTGAGGTCCATACCAATGCTTCCTGAAGCAACAATGTTTTGAATAGTGATCTCTGGTTCAATATCAACAATTATGCCGATTTTTGCCACATTTTCCTTGATTCTGTCAATAGCTCTCCTAACTTCTTCAAGAGAGCGTGCACCTGTACAGACAATATTTCCAGAATTAAATATTAATGCACTGGTTCTTGGATCTTTTATTCTAAGAACCAACCCTGGGAATTGTTCAGGGTTATATTCGGTATTAGCCAGAGTTGTAGCCATCTTTTCTAACGGGATTTCTTTGCCTAAAGATGAACTGACTACTATATTGACAACTGTGATAGATTTTTTATTATCTTTTTTTGTAGTCATATTACCCCCTCAATCCTCTGCTATTTATTTTAATTTATAAATGTTTCTTTTTTAAACCTAAGTATGCGTTTCTGTTTTTTTTGCAAACTTTATTTACCAAAACAGAAATATTTAATAAATATTAGTTTTCCAAACTGCTTTATGAAAACTTATTATATTATTTTTGATAAAAACGGGGAAATATTTTTCTTGATAGGTAAAAAAGAGGATTGGTGTCTATTTTATTCAGAAGATGATTCTTTGCCATTGTCAACACCAGTTTTAAGAGAAGTCCAGACTCTAAATTACAACGATATTAAGATAAAGGTTTTCGAGTCAAATATGAATTTGCCTGTTACGGTTTCTTCACAATACAAGAGTTATCTATGGGCGACCAAACAAAGCGTTCTTTCAAAACTTACTGGAGAAGACTTAGAAGTGTTCAAATATGTTTTGGATAATTTGAATTAATTCAAGTTTAATTTCTCTTATTTCTCTTTACTTTAAAATTGTTCAACAAAAATTCTGTAACAAAATCAAATATAACTTAAAACAATACTTTTTTATTTTTGAGATGTTTTTCTATTTATCAAAATGAAAGTCTTTTTGGAAAAGGAAGGGAAGTATTTGGATGTTGAATTTAAAGGTAAAACTGTTCCAGATTTATTGAAACAACTTAATCTTAATCCTCAAGAAGTTGTTGTGGTTAAGAATGATGAGATTGTTTTGGGGGATGAACCTATGTCCGAGCAAGATGATGTAAAAATCCTTTCAGTTATTTCAGGTGGTTAGATGTTTTGTCACTGTGGTAAAAAAGCTGTTATTGAAACAAGAATAGGGCCCTTATGCAAAGAACATTTTGTGGAATTCTTTGAAAGTTGTGTTTTTGATACCTTTGACAATTTTGAGTTGATTTCAAACGCAAAAAATATAGGGGTTGCTGTCTCT
Organism: Candidatus Woesearchaeota archaeon; assembly: GCA_030154045.1. Classification (GTDB taxonomy): domain Archaea; phylum Nanobdellota; class Nanobdellia; order Woesearchaeales; family JASKKU01; genus JASKKU01. The sequence continues at coordinate 67,274 of JASKKU010000001.1, read as the reverse complement.
GGAGGAAAAGACTCAACCGTAACTTTGTATCTTACCCAGAAGTATGTTGAAAATAAGAACTTAAATATAGAAATTGAAGCATTGTGTATAGATGAGGGAATCAAAGGCTATAGGGAATACACTATTAATGATTTGAAACGAGTTTGTTCTGATTTGAAGGTGCCTTTAAGAATTGTTTCTTTTAAACAGGAATTTAACTACACACTGGATGAAAGTTTAAAAAAAATAAACACGAAATCCTGCAGGCTGTGCGGGATTTTTAGAAGATACTTGTTAAATAAATATTCTAAAGATTATGATGTTATTTTGACAGGGCATAATTTAGATGATGAAGCCCAGTCTTTTTTAATGAACATTTTTAATGCGAACACAGACTTAATAGCAAGGCAGGGACCTATTACAGGAGTGATTTCATCATCAGGGTTTACTACAAGAGCAAAGCCTTTGTTTTGGTGCAGGGAAAAGGAGGTTTTTGTTTATTCTCTAATTAAAGGTTTTAACTTAAGATTTGTTGAATGCCCTTATGCATCAAGTTCTTTTAGAGAAGTTGCAAGAACTTTTTTGAACGAGCTTGAATTAGAAGATATTAATGTGAAGTATAATCTTATAAACTATTTGTTAAGAATTTTGCCTGATTTGAAAAAAGCCTATGCAAATGGTGAGATTAAAAGGTGCAAAATTTGTGGTGAGCCAAGTTCGCAAGAAATTTGCAGAGCTTGTTATTATAAAAAACAGTTGGCTTGATTTCCTTCTTTGATATAATAGCAAAATTTATAATTTGAACTTATTTTAAATTTGAGATATGAATTTGCAAGATGTAAAGAAGAACGATGAATTGGATTTTCATGATTTGCTTAATTTTTATCATCAAAAAGCTGCAAGATACTCAGCCGTTATTGAGTTTCTGCTGTTCATTAAATCTTTATCTTTGTTAATTTTTATTTTAATTCAAGTAACCTTGTTTGTTACAAAAGTTGAGTTACCTAAGCTCGCTTTCATATCCTATGTTTTCCTTATAATTTTTATTTTCTCATACATTGTACAATTGCTAGTTGAACATTATTTTGCAATACTGGAAAGAAAAATCGCATTAAGTTCAAATAAGCAAAATCTAAGCTAAATTCACAAACCTTTTTAAGTTGGAAGAGCTTCTAAACTTTTATGCTGGATTTTGTTAAGCCGAAGGACAACGAATCTGAATTTTTGACAGCTGCAAAAGAGCTAAACTTGAAGTTATGTTTTGTATATAATGACCGAAAAGACTTTAGCAACTTAAAACTTGAGACTCCAATTGCAGGTATTTTTGATAGCATGCCTAAGGTGCGAGAGATATCTAATTTTGATTTTGTGTTGTTTGATTGTTCAAAAAACCCTAGAATGTTTGCAGAATCCAAGATACAAGGAATTATGATAAATTGCGAGTTAAGTGAGAAGAAAGATTCTCTTGTTAAAATTAATTCTGGGATTGATGATGTCATTGCCGTGATTATGAAGAAAAACAAGAAAGTCTATGGTATAAATCTCTCGAACTTGTTCTCAGAAAGAATTCCGATCAATGTTTTGTTGAGAAGGATCTCTCAAAATATAAGGTTGTGTAGAAAACATGGCGTGCCTTTTATCCCTTTAACATTGGTGGATGAACCTATAGCTTTAAAGAACCCAGAGGATATAAAATCCTTTTTGAAATTGTTTAAAGTAGACCCTTCTGACGTAAAAACAGCAATGTCTTTCTTTGATGGGATTATCTAAAACTTTAATTTTTTATGTTCTATTTTGTTAATTCAAACAACAATTTATTGAATTCTTCATCTTTAATTTGCTTTCTTTTGTTTAATAAATTCAATACATCTATTAGTTTGTTTTTGGCAACAAATCTTTCATTTGCATTAAGGAACTCAATTAATTCATAAATTAAGGAATGACCTATAACTTCAGAAATCATGAAGGTTAAGTCTTGCGCCTTGTTATTCTCCAATAAATGAGAAATCTGCTCAAACAACTCTTTATTTTTGGTTTTGTTTTTATGGTTGTTGTTTTTATTGGTTTCCTGACTTGCGGTTTTTTCTTCATCTTTTTTAGAATTGTTTTCAAATTCAGAAAAGAGTTTTTCCAATTCTTCTTTTAGATTTTTCTTACTATAACTCTGAGTTGAGAGACCATTAGTAACTTCGTTTTTGTTTATGTTTAACTCCTCATTAAGACTAGATTTTTGATTGTTCATATTTGTATTAATATATGTATTAAATATGTCGTCAAAGTGTTCTTTATTTTCATTAACTTCATTTTTTTGGACTGGATCCATATTTGTTGTTAGTATAGGTGAATTCTTCTCAAACTTAATTTTTAGATTTGAACTGTGAACTCTAAAAATAATTAAAAATAGAATAAAGATTGTTGCAAAACTGACCAATACGATAATTAAGATTAGTTGATTTAGTTCTGAATCTATTTCATTAGATTTCGCAGATGCTTCTAAAACCACTTCAGCCTTTTCGTTTGCATCAGTGTTGTTTACAACATTTTCTTTATTCCTTGGTGGGTTGGGGATTTTTAAAGTTGTTCTCTCAAAATCCAGTAAATTCTGTTGATTATAACAAAAAACCTCAGCCTCATCAATATCTTTGAAAAGTGTTAGGTTTAGTTTAAGTTCATGCAACTGGTTATTTTGTGAAGAGAATTGTAATGTTTTTCTTCCTATTTTTAGTTCGCAGTTTGTAGCTTTTTGTGTAACCGCTTCTACAATTAAAAAGTCTCCACTGGTTTTTGTTTCTAGTTTAAGCGAATAGGTAATGTTCGAGGAAACTGCTACAACAAAGAGTAAAAGAAAGACTGCTTTCAAGAATGATAGATTTAATCTGGATTTTTCCATATATACTTAACTAAATGAGAAGTTTTTAAATTTATTTCAAAACTCAATAGGTGTTTAAAGGCAGCAGATAAAAAATTATTATTCTACTCTTCAACGATTTCTATTGCACCTGTTGGGCAAATGTCTTGTGCATCAGCATTACATCCTTTTTCAGTGAGTTCTGTCACTTTAGGCTGAGCTTTGTCTCCATTAAGCTCCCAGTTGTCTGGACAAACTGCACTACATGCGCCACAACCAATACATTTTTCCTCGTGGAACACTATTTTGAAGCCCATTTTCTGTAAGGATTTTTTCGCTGATTTAAAAATTTTTTTAACTTTTGAAGTAAGCATGTTTTTAATTTCATTAGTGCCGCGTTTAAACATAAAAAAGAAAACTTTTTTAAAATGAATGCTTCTCCAACACATATAAGCCCTGGTAGCTCAGTGGTTGGAGCGCACGGCTGTTAACCGTGAGGTCGGGGGTTCAAATCCTCCCCGGGGCGCTCATTTTTTATTATTCTAGGCTCAAAAAAGCTCACTTTTCTGAAGAGTTTTTGTTTTTATTTCATTGTTTAAAAGTTCGATGAGATTCGGATCTGCGAAGAATTTTTCTCTTTCAACTTCATTCACAACAAACTCAAATTCAATGTCTCTTAGGATAAATCTTTCTTCCAAATTTTGAATAAATTCGTCGAAGTCAGCTAAGTTTCTAAAGACCATTTCTGCCAAGATATCAAAGTGGTTGTTTATCCTCCATACGCTATTAACGTTCTTGTTTTTTGCGAGAAATTCTATTATATCAGAGCGATTTTTGCCTTGGCTTTTTATCATTACAAATACTTGGAGTTGGTACCCAATCTCAGAGAATCTCAAAGTAATTGTTGGTTTTCTGATGACTGTGTTTGTTAAACTTTTTATCCTTTCAAAAAGTGTTGATACCGGAATTCCTGTTTTTCTGCTTAATTTTGTTAGTTGTATCCTTGAATCTTGCCTTAGGTATGCTATGATTTTTTGATCTTTTTTTGCGATTTTCATACATCTTTCTTTGTGGAAAAGTCCTTATATTTTTTTCACAATATTTTTTATACAGTATATACTTACTTATACTCCTTATATCTAATCAAGTCTTGGCCTTTTGTTTATAGAAAGCTTTTTAAAGAAACTCTTTTACCTTTTTACACCATGGGTCGAATTAAAACTACACAAATCAAAAGGATTACTTTTGAGCTTATAAAAAAGCATAAGGATGTTTTTACTGAGAACTTTGAGGAGAACAAAAAAGTATTATCAAGACTTTTGGTTAATGATTCCAAAAAGATTAGAAACTCTATCGCTGGCTACATCACCAGGTTGATGAAGAATAAAAAGATAGCTCTTAAGTTCTAAATTTGTTTATCTTATTTTGCACCATTTTTCTATTTTCAGTTCATTCTATAAATCTCTGGTTTTAAATATGTCCTAGAATTTGTTTCTATTTTTAGTTTAATAATTTAAAAAGTGTGGGCTGGGATGGGTGGACCTTAACCCACCTGCCCTGTTTCTCCCAGCTCCACATCCTTTCCACGTTCTCCAAGCATCAATTTTAGAGGTTATGGCTGCTTCCTTCCGGACCTGACCAGGTTCCCTCTAAAATCGATCCTGGAGGGCAGAAATTCATTGTGAATCTGGGCAGGGCAAGCAAGGCTCGGGCCGCCCCATCCCTTTTCGACCCCGCCATAAGCCCGTTTGCGGTACAGGCAGGGGCTAGCTGCCCGGTCTAGCCCTTAGTTGTGTTTGTTTGAATTGTATTTAAATCTAACGAATATTTTTATGAAACTTCTGATGTTTTGTTTTTTCAGTTAAGGGGTTTCTTTATAACGAAATATTTAATAAGAAAATCTGTTTTTTAATTTTTAGGTGTTATCATGAGTGATGAGAAACCTCTACAATCTTTTGCAAATATTGATTTATTTGCTGATTTTGCCTTGGTTAAGGTAAACTCTAAAATATTTCCTTTATCGATAGTTGTATCTGCAGCGTATGATTTAATGGATAAGGGATATTTTGTGATAGATGGTGATCCTGAAAAAGAAATGATTGTGGAAGTTAGATTACAAGACAGCAATTCGCAAACATCTCTCTTGGAGCTTGCAAAGGAATTTAATAATCAACTTATTAATTATGCTTTTTACGAGATACAGTCTGCGAGGACAAAAGGTGTTCGGGAGGTAATCACGAGGGCAGCATTGTTTGGTCAACCTGAAGATGTAGAGATGGCAGAATCTTTTGATACAGATAATAGAAGTTCTTGTGAAGTTTGTGATACTACTGAGAATGGAGACAATTGTGAGTCATCCACTATAAATGATGGTATTGACGTTGATGAGATTGTTGATAGTTTTGATTTTGATGATCCTGAAGGTATAGCGATACCTTGGGATGAAAAGTATGGGAAAAGCTCTGGTGAGTGATTATGTTGCATAGAACTTTTAAAGACAATACGGTTGTTGTAACCTTTAAAGATTCTGTTTATCCTTTTGAGTTAGTTGTTGAAGTTTTAAATGAGTTTAAAGAGAGCTGTTGGGTCGCAATATATGGGGAAGATCAAACTAATTTCAAAGTATATATTGAGCCGAAAGATTCTTCAGCAAATGTTGAGATTGCTTACGGTGAGTTTTTTAATTATCTTTTAGGGTTGATGCGTGCAGCTGATATTAAATGATTTTTTAGTTAATACTTAGAAAATTTCATTGTTTGTTTTTATTTTAAAAGGTTTTAAAATGAGTAAGTTCAAATTAAATAGGGATTATACAAGGTTAAATGTTCGTATTAAGAATTATCCTGAAAGAAAAGAGAAATTATTAATTAATGATTATGGCAAATGGGTTCTTTTAAAGGAAGAGGAATATAAAAAATATCTTTTTGACGATATGGATGAAGTTTTGTTTAAAAAGTTAGAAGAAAATCACATTATCAGGACCCCAGAGAATGCCAGGGATATTCTTGAGAGCTTTAGGAATTACAACTGGAATGTAGGTAATGGTACAAGTTTGCAGATATTGGTTCCAACCTTGAGATGCAATTTTACTTGCAAGTATTGTTATGCTTTAAGAAGAAACGTTGATGAGCAGGGCTTTGATATGACTGAAGAGACTGCAAAAAAAACTGTTGATTTCATCTTTCAATCACCAGCTAAAAGCATGGTTATTGAATTTACTGGCGGAGAACCATTATTAAAGTTCGATATCATTAAATTTGTTGTTGAGTATGCTAAAGAGTTGAATAAAAAGCATAAAAAGATTTTAGATTTTGCAATAGTAACTAATGGAAATTTGCTAGATGATGAAAAGTTTGAGTTTATAAGAAAAAACAAGATTGGATTGTGTTTTTCTTTGGATGGCCCAAAAGATTTGCATGATTTTCACAGAAAATTTACTCACGATCCAAAAAAGTCTTCTTACGAAGATGTTTCTCGAAAGATCAAGTTTTATCGTTTGGAAAAAGGTTATAATCGAACATTTGCGATTCCGGTTATTACAAAGTATTCTTTGAATAGATATAAAGATATCATAAAAGAGTATGTGCTTCATGGTTTGCCAATTTTTAGATTCAAATATGTCACTTACTTTGGATTCGCTGTTAAGGGTTGGGAATCTCTGTTTTATGAGCCAGAGGAATTTATAGAAGCTTGGAAAAGAGTGATTCGATTTTTATTGTTTTTGAACAAGAAGGGTATTCGTGCCCAGGAAAACTTGGCGTCGTACATTCTTATGAAGATTGTAAATAACAGAGACCCGGGTTTTGCTGAATTGGAAAGACCTTGTGGCGCTTTCATAGGTCAAGCACTTTATGATTACGATGGTTCTATTTATACTTGTGATGAAGCAAGGACAATGGATGAAGAGTTTAAGATTGGAAACGTATATGAAGACACTTTCTATGATCTAACGAGAAATAAGCTATGTAAAACAATGGTTTCAAACTCATCTTTGTTATCTTTTAACTGCGATAATTGTCCATGGTATCCGTATTGTGGTATTTGTCCTGTGGAAAATTATAAAATGCATGGTTCTCTAGTTGTAAACCTTCCTTCAACGCACAGGTGCAAGATCCATAAAGCAATGATTGATTATCTCTTTGATTTGTTGTTACATTCTCCTGAGGATGCCCCTTATCTAAGAAAATGGGGAGATTCTTTAGATAATAAGATTCCTGAGAAGATTCCTTCAGAGGAGGAGTTTGATGCTTTGGTTAAAGAGTTCGAATCAAAATATGGTGAGTAGATGAATTTATATCGGGTTGATATAAAAACTGGATACCTTTGCAACAATAATTGTTATTTCTGCGTTCAGGCACAGAATAGGCATTATGGGAATCGGACCACACAGGAAATAAAAGATGCGTTGATTACAGCGAAAAAAAAGGGTGCAAATGGTGTTGTTTTTACAGGTGGTGAATTTACTATTAGAAAGGATGCTGTTGAGTTGGTTGCATTTGCTAAAGAACTTGGTTTTGAGAGTATTCAGCTTCAGACAAATGGACGAATGTTTGCAAACATGGATTTTGCTAAGAGGATGGTTGCTGCAGGTGCAAATGAGTTTGGTCCCTCATTGCATGGTTATAAACCAGAAATTCACGAATATCTAACAAGGGCTCCGGGTTCTTGGTCTCAGACTGTTAAAGGAATTATAAACGCTAAAAAACTAGGTTTAAGAGTTGTTGTGAATTCTGTGGTTGTTAAACCAAATTATAGATATACTCCTCAACTTGCAAAATTGTTCGTTAAATTGCATGTAGACCAGTTTCAGTTTGCGTTTGTGCATGCTTTAGGCAATGCCGCAAAATACTATGAGAAAATGATGCCGGTGATGTCTTTAGCTATGCCTTATATTAAGAGAGGTTTGAAGATTGGAATCTTAAATGGTATCGGTGTAATGGTGGAAGCCGTACCTTTTTGTATGCTTAAAGGTTACGAAAGGTATGCTGCTGAACTTTATATGCCTGACACGATGATTAAAGAGCCTAATTTTTGGATAGATAATTTTGAAGAAGTTCGAAAAAGAGAAGGAAAAAAATTGTTTCCTCAATGCAAGACTTGTAGATTTAGGTTTGTTTGTGAAGGTCCTTGGAAAGAATACCCTGAAAAAATGGGTATTGAGGAGTTCAAACCTGTTCCAGGAGAAATCATCAAATCAAAGCAGGAAATCTTGAATAATGAGAAGGAGTTTCCAATAATACCGAAAGATTAAAATAGATATTTTTATATTTTTGCAAATAAAGATCAACGGTGGTTTGAATGGAATTAAAAAGAAAATATTGGCCTGCGACTTTGGGTTCGGTTTTTAGTTTTTCATTTAAACTGGCAATTTTACTAGTTCTACCTTTCCTTTTAATGAATTTGAGGCACCCTACTGATGTTTTATTTAATACAATCTTGTGGTCATTTTCCGTTTTGCTTATCTTGTGGATTTTTAACGGTTTTTATTTCTTTCAAAGAATTTATCTTAACAATAAAAATGAATTTGTTGTTGAGACGTTACATGTTTTTAGGGCAATTATTCCTAAAAATAAAATCAAATCAATAAAGGTTTATCAGACTTTTTTTGATAAATTCTTTGATACTTTTTCGATAAAAATTTCTTTTCTAGACGAAGAGGATGAAGAGGATGAGTTTAGCATAAGTGGTCTTTATTTGTCAAATATTAAACTTTTAGAAAAATATTTCAAAGGACAAGTTGATAATTCTTCCTTACGAAATTTAAAAATTATGGGTGAAAGCAAAATTGAACGCGAAAAACAAAACCATGATATAAAAAGGTTATATAAACAAGTTACTCTGCTTTGGATTTTTAATGTTATTATTTTAGTCCTGGTTATCTCGCTTTTTTTTATTTCATTCCAAGGTTCCTTAGCTTTAAAACCGAACCAATTACAAGGCTCAGAGCTTAATCAAGGATCTGCGAGTGTTCTTGACAATAAGATTGTCTTTTCTTTTATAAACGAGAGTCCGATTAGTTCAATTAGTTTGTCACAACAGGGAACAGATGAGTATGTAATTTCTTTTTCTCCTATAAAACAAGAAGATATTAAGACTTTGGGCTTGTCCCTCTATTTTAATGATGAAAAGTTATTTGATTATACCCTTGATTTTGAATCCAATACACCAACGTTAAGTGGAGATTGTGTTAAACCAGGGATTGTTAATACAGATTCTTTTGTTGATAATAGTTTCAAGGTGCATTTTGGGTATAATTCTTCACGTGCTTTATGTAAAAACATAGATAAAGCAGTTCTTATGGTGAATGATGGAAAATCTGTAAAGACTTATATTTCAACACTAAGTTGAGCTTATTTTCTCATTTTTTAGGTATTAAAAATGAAACTGTTTGTCTTTGAATCAGGGAATTTACAAACAAATAGCAGTGTTGAAGCGCTCCCTAATCAAGATTTTATTGAGGTTGACATATGTAAGGAAACTTTTGAGGAAATCACTTCTAAGATTAAAACTTTGCAAAAGAAGTTTGTTTTGGTTTCATGTTCTGGAGAAATTTATACAAACGAGCTTAAATTGAACAGGTTAATTAGGTGGGCTAAGAAAAATGATGTTGTTCTTCAAGTAAAGGATGTACCTTTATGTTATCTTCAAGATTTTCCGTGGTTGAGTTATGATCTTAAACTTAAGTTGTTGTTTGAAGAAGGGTTAATCAAACTAAAAAATCCTGAAAGAATTATTAAGAAAAAGTTCCTTGCATGCGATAGCTGTGCAGTAAGATCTTTCTGTCCAGGTGCAGATTTAAGATTTGAGAATCAGGTGTATCCTATTTTTAAACCGAAAGACGAGATTTTGATCAAGGCTAAGAGAGGATTTGGTCTAAAAGAAAAAGTTGCTGTCTTTGGAAAATTTAAGGATTATAATGATTTTGAATCAATTCTTAAAGCAGTGAAGAAAGGGTTTGATTCTTTTGGCGGTGTTGAAAAATTAGTTCCAAAAGGTTCAAAGGTATTGATAAAACCAAACCTTGCTGAGCCTTTGCCACCGGAAAAAGTTGCAACAACACACCCTGTTGTTATCAAAGCAATTGTTAGAGTTTTAAAGCAAGTTACAAATGAAATTTACATCTCAGATTTGGCAGCAGGTACAAATTATCAGGCGTTTGATAGACTTATGACAGTTACAGGAATGAAGGATGTTGCTTTGAGTGAAAATGTTAAGATTGTTGATATGAGCAAAGATGGTTATACTGTTAAGAGGATTCCAAACTATTATTTAGTTGAGAAAACAGATTTTCTTTCTTTTTTGGACAAGGTTGATTTAATCATTAATGTTCCTAAGATGAAAACACACGGACTTACTTTTTTCACCTGTTGTGTAAAATCCTGTTTTGGTTTAATTCATCCAGACGAAAGAAAATATATTCATTCTTTTGTTGATAGATTTAATTTTGCTAAAGGTGTTGTAGATGTTTATTCAAGACTAAAAGATAAGTTTGCTTTGCATGTTGTTGATGGCATTATTGGAATGGAAGGAGACGAAGGACCTTCTTATGGCGACCCAGTAAATGTTGGATTGTTATTCTTTGGAAAAGACGGGGTTGCTGTTGATACTGTTGTTAGTAAGGTTATGGGTTATGAGCCTGAGCATTTACCTACTGTAAAGTTTGCAACAGAGAAGTATCTGGGCGAAGGTTATACTGATAATATACAAATTGTTGGCGATTTCAAAGATGTAGTTGAGATTATTCATCCCAATTTTAAAAAACATTCTCTATTTAATCTTCTGAATCCTATTAAAAATGAAGCAGAGTTTGGGAAGGCCTATATATATAAAGTTTCAATCGACCAACACAAATGTACTCTTTGTAAAACTTGTTTTAATTCATGTCCTGTTGGCGCTATTGTTTTTGACGAAATTGGCAAGCGATTAAAAGTTATTGAGGATAAGTGTATTCATTGCTATACTTGTCACGAAGTTTGTCCTTACGGTGCGATTAAATTAACCAAATCGCCAAATTTTCAAAAAAACATTTAAAGATATATTTTATCTACATCATAAATGACTTCAGTGTTGAATATTCGCTTAGGACACGAATGCAACCACCTGTGCAAATTTTGTACTGTTTATGGCACTAACGAGGCAACGCTCTCAACTGAACATGTTAAAAAAATCATCAGAGAAACAGATGCACACACAGTTGTATTTACAGGTGGCGAACCAACGATAAGAAAAGATTTTATTGAATTAGTTAAATTCGCTCATTCTTTAGGAAAGAATATTGAACTACAAACAAATGTTTCAAACATAACTGATGAGATCTTTGAAACTTTGATTTCAACGAATGTTACACAGATTATGGCTTCATTGCATTCTCACAAACGAGAAGTTCATAAATATCTCTCAGGCGTTGATAATTTTGATACTATTATCAAAAATCTTAAACGATTAGTTGATGCAAGACTTTTTGTTGCAATTTCTCATGTTATCAACGAGTTGAATTATAAAGATTTGCTTAATTTCGTAAAATTTATTCTATCAAATGTTGGTAAGGTGAAATTTTATTTTGGATTTATCAGGCCAAACGGTAGAACACAACAACATCCTGAATTGGTTCCACGACTTTATAAAGTTCAATACCATTTGTATAAAGTTTTAACTTTTCTGGATAAACAAGAGGACATTATCTATGAGGTTGAAGGTGTGCCTTTATGTTATATGCTTGAATTTAAGGAATATTCTTCAGAGTATATTCGGTTAAATACTGAAAGATATCATCAGCAAGAATATATCAATTCTCAAACAGGCAAATATAACCTTCTCAAAAAACAGTTTTCCGAACTGAAGAAAAAATCAAAAGATTGCGAGTTGTGTGTTCTTAATAATGTTTGTCCTGGTGTTTGGAAAGAGTATGCTGAGATGTTTGGGTTAGAAGAACTCTATCCAATATTTGAAGAACCTAAAAAAAGGAATAAAGTTTTTTGGTGGAATTCAAAATGAATATGTTGGATTATGAAGTTTATTTTGGTCAAGTATGTAATAACAATTGCATTATGTGTACCAATGTGATGCCTTCAAAACAGAAGTCTCAGCCATTACGTGAACAGATAAACAAAATAAAAAGTACGTTGGCTAAAGACCCAAACGCTTCTTTTTTTGTGATTACGGGCGGTGAACCTACACTTTATCCAAAACAATTACACGAAGTTATGCGATTTATTCAGGATAACTCAAAAGCAGAAATCAAGCTTGTTACCAATGCCCGTCTTTTTTATTATTCTGATTTTTGCAAATCCTTTAAAGATATTGATCCAAAAAGAGTTCTTTTAATTACAGAAATTCATGGACGTGAAGACTTGCACGACAAGATTACAGGGGTTAAAGGTAGTTTTAAACAGACAATTGAAGGTATTAAAAATATCAAAAAGATTTTGGGTTGGTTTATTGAGCAAAGGTTAGTAATTCATAGATTAAATTTTGAAAAGATCTTGGATATAGTCAAGATTGGTGAAAGTTTAGGAATCAATAGGTTTGTTATTTTTCCTATAGATATTATTGGAAATGCTGCTAAGAATCGGAGAGAACTTATGATTACTTATGCGGAATTCATTCCATACGTTATTGAAGCGATAGAATATTGTAAACAAAAGAATTTGGAGGTTATTCTATTACATATGCCTAAATGTGTTTTGCCATCGAAATATTGGAGATATGCAAGCGGAGTTTCGGTTGTTGAGAAAAGGTTGGACCTTTTGGATTCATGCAAGGATTGTGCTCTACAAGATTCATGCGCTAAACCTTGGAGGAGTTATACTCACTTTGTCGGGACTTTTGAGTTTAATTCTATCAAATCTAAAAGTCAGGACTATGTACCTTTCTTTCTTAAAGATAAACAACTTAAGTCAGGATTGAATATCATAAACGCGTCAGGTTCGTGTAATCAAAGGTGTATTTTTTGTACTTATGATAAATTCCTTAGAATTGACACTCAGGACCCTGCAGCAGAAAAACCCTTTTTTGAAAAACCATCGTTGGATTCGTCTTTGCCTTTAATTGATATTGTTAAGAAGATTATCCTGAACGAGTTTGATAAAATTGTTTTTATGGGTGGTGAACCAACTTTAAACAAGGATTTAGATTATCTTATTAAACTTGCTAAGAGATATGCAAATCAAGTTATTGTAAACACAAATGGTGTTCTTTTAAGTTCTTATGCTTTTGTTGAAAGATTGAAACGAGCGGGGTTAGATAGTTTTATGATTTCGTTGCACGGACATACTACCGAAATTTCTGAGAAAGTTTCAAGAGTCAAAGGAAACTTTGATAAAACTGTTAAAGGCATACATAATGCTATTGCTTTAAGTATAGATGTTATGCTTGTTCATGTTTTGTACAAAGGAAATTACATATATTTTCCAGATTTTGTTGATTTTATGTTGCAGGAATTTTATCCAGAAGCTTTAGAAAAAGGGATACATCTTGGTTTGAGTGTAAGTATGGTGAAACCGAATAGATTCTCTACAAAATTAAATCAAGAACTCACGCCAAAATATTCTAAAGTATTGCCTTATCTTGTTAAAGGTCTGAATAAACTCAAAACTAAAAACATTTCCATTGGCTTAGAGAACTTTCCTCTTTGTCAAGTTCCTGAAGAATTTAGAACTTTTAGTGTAGAGTTTAATGAGATTAAATCTGTAGGTGGATTTGACAAATGGATGGATGATAGATTGAGGAATAATGAACGAGATTTGTTTGGTTATAAATCTGAAGAATGTAAAATGTGCAAGTATAACAATGTTTGTCAAGGTGTTTTAAAAGAGTATTTTGACCTTTATGGAACTGATGAGCTTAAGCCGTTGTAATTTTTGGAAAGATTTTTATGTTAATTTCTGGTATCTAAAAACATGGGTTCAATTTATGGATTTAGGAATCCTGGAGAATTAGTGGTTAATGCCACAACTAAATGTAATCAGATGTGTTTAAACTGCCCTAACGATGATAATTTTAGGGCTTATAATCTTACAAAAGATGAGGTTCTTAAGTTTATTGATGAAAATTGGGGCGATGATATTCGTATAGTTTCTTTTATTGGTGGTGAGCCGACAATCAGTCCTTTTTTGTTTGATATTCTTTTCCATGTTTTAAAAAAGAAGAGAGACTTAAGAATACATATCAATTCAAATGGAATGATGTTTTATTATCAAGCGTTCTGTGATAAGTTTCTATTTTTGAAAGAAAGAGGATTTGATTTTCATATTGAATTTGGTTTTTATAGTCCTTTTTCAATTGTCCATGACCAAATTACACAAGTTAAAGGCTCTTGGGATAAAAGTTTGATTGGGTTAAAAAATCTGCTCTCTAGGGGGTTTGATGTAGGTATTAGAACGGTAGTTAGCAAAATGAACTATAAAACTTTAAAGTTTTATGGCGATATGATTCGTAAAGAGAATTTGTATAGAATTTCTTCGTTTACTTTTATAGGAATGGATGTTATTGGGATGGCTTTGCAGAATAAAGACAGAATGTTAGTTTCTCATTTAGAGATTGCTCCTGAAATAGAAAAAGCAATAGCCAACTTGATTAATGCAGGATTTTCTTCAGAAAAAATACAAATTCATTTGTTACCAAAAGCTCTTTTTTCTCCAAGATTTAGACAATTTGTTGTTAAGTCGGGTTGTGTTGGTGGGGCTTTTATGGATAATGGACCGGAATGCAAGAGATGTATTTATTATAATGAATGTCCTCATTTGTTAAAGAGTTATGTTCAGTTTTATGGATTTGGAGAGCATGAGCCTGTTATTCAAAATAGGAGATAAAACATGATATGGGTGCCTTTTGATGGTTTTCAATTGAAGGATTGCTCTTTACAAGAAGTTAAAAAAACGTCGAGACCGAAAATTGTTTTCTTACTGCCTTACTGTTTAAAGCCATTGGATTGCAAGTATAGGAAAAAGAATTTTTGTGACTCTACGTGTACAAGAAAGACTTGTGTTTATGGAAAGATCACAAGGTTTTTGCAAGAACAAAGAATAAAATTTTTTCAGATAACTTCTTATGAGCATCTAGAAAAAACAATTAATGAACAAAAAGAAAATTTCTCTTTGTTTGTGGGTTTAACTTGTAATCCGTTCCCATACACAAAAATTCTTCAGGATTTGAAATGTGTTAACATTTTGGTTTATGGGAATACTTGTTTCAAAGTTTCTCAAGATTTAAGAAAAATAATCTCTAACAAAGAATTCTTTGATGACGCCAAAAAAGGTAACTTTAAAAAGGAATCACAAATTGATTTTGAACAGTTTTTAAGAATTTTTAACGAACTTTTTATGGATAAGTGATCCCGTTGTTTACTGCTTTATAAATTGGCTTTTTAGAATATATTTCAAAATATCTGATTAGATAATATACGTCTTTTTTTAGGAACCAATGTAATGCTTGTTCATTTGCTAAAATCAACACTCCGTCTATTTTAGGGTTTTCTTTAATTTCTTTCCAAAATCTAGACTGTGTTGTTGAAAAACAAAGTAAAATGGCATAAGAGTTATTTTTTAAATCAATTGTCGGAAGCCTGTTACCTTTAACAGTGTTTTTAGACAAACTCATAGGGAATACATCTCTTACAGAATAACTTTTATTCTTGTCAAAGATCACAGCCACATTATAAAAATGCGTTGTGTTTATATCTTCTTTTGAACCTACGAGAATGGGTGTGTTTAATTCAGAAGAGGTGTTTTTGAATAACTCAATGATTTTTGGTTCTTTTCGCCAATCTGTGACGATTACATACTCTGGTAAGATTATGAAATCAACTTTTGAAGTAGAATTTTTGATTGCTTCGATATATTTATACAAGATCTCTTTTTGGTTTTCAACTCTATGTGTATAAGAAAAATCTAGATTTAAGTTTATCAACAATGCTTTTTGCGGATGCTCTATTTTTATTGGTTTGAGAAAACTGAGTAAAAGTATGATTATTAAGATAGTAGAGAGACTTATGTGTACCCATCTCTTTTTTTCAGAATTTGTTTTTTCGGTTAACGAAATTGAGAAATAGGATATTGTGAAAAAGACGATTGATTCAAAAGAGTATATATTTAGCTGCGCTAAATTTGATTTAAACCATCGATATGAGAAAAACATCCAAGTTGGTTCGGTTCCTAAAATCTTATAAGTTAAATATAAAAGGCCAACCCAAGTCAAGGAAAGGATTATTGATAGAAACAGAGGATCCTTCTTATAATTTTTAAAAATATAAATTATTTTCTCAGAAATTTTAAAGAATAGGACTAAAATTAATGCGCTTAATAGTACAGGAATTAGATACCAACTTAATTTCATATCAACCCAGAGATTGAATGGGAAGAAATATATTAGAGGTAATGTTAGAGACACTATAAGCTTATCGAGGTTGGCTTTTCTTTTTATTGCAATGAGTGAAAGAAAAAAGATTGTAAATGGTAACAGTTCCAAAGTTTGACTCAGTAGTGCTACACTATATACTGAGATTATTAACAATGTAAGAGTCTTTACTTTCATTGGAAACCACAAAGATTAAATACTTTTTAAATATTACTTTGTTTTTATTATGAAAACAGCAATTTTTGTAGATTCCGCAAGTGATATTGATGAGCAGTATGCTAATAAACGAGATATTTTCTTAATAAAGTTTCATGCGATGATCGATGGCAGAGACTTTGTTCTTAATCAAAATATTACTAGAGAAGAATATATCTCCTTAGTAAAAAGTTCAAAGGATTTTCCAAAGACTTCGGTACCCACATTAAATGAAGTTAAAAAAACTGTTTTTGATGTGATTTCAAAAGGATTTGATAGGTTTATATTTATAACGAGTAGTCAGAAAATAAGCGGAATTTATAATCTTTGTAAAACTTTAATTGAATCTGATAATCTTCTATCTTCAAAATCATTATTATTTGATTCTGGTTCAACATCTGCAGAGTTAGGAATTCAAGCTTTGCTTTTATCAAAACAAGATTTTAATTCTTGGTCTTTTGATCAAATAAACCATTTTTTGTTAAAAGTAAAGAAAAATTTGAAATTTTACTATGTTGTATATGATCTTTCATACTTGGTTAGAGGTGGAAGGCTAAAACCTGTTCAAGGATTATTTGGAAAACTGTTAAATGTTTATCCGATAGGTTCTCAAGAAAATGGTGTACCTGTAGTTGTTGATAAAGCAGTAGGTTTAAGAAACGTTTATCTTAAATTAAAGAAGCATATTAAAAATTTTGTCTTAGATTCATCTTTTACATATGGTCTTCTGTCGGGTTCTGTGGAAAGTGAGAGTCTTGCAAACAATTTGAACCAGCAGATTTTTGCGTATTTTGGTTCAAAGTCAAATTTCTTATATCATTTTAAGACAAATCTTGTGCCTACATCTCATTTTGGACCCGATGTTTTTGGGATTGTAGTTCATAAAGATGAATAAACTAAAGTTATTAGAAAGGAGCTCTTGTTTTTTGTTCGTTTTCTTTTTAGTTCTCACTCTTTTTTTCTTAGTTCAGTTTTTTTATTTTTATCAAGAGTTTAAATCTGAGGTTATTGATGGATTCTTTTTGAGAACGTATGCTTCAAAGCAATCAACATTATCAATTTCAAAACTTGAGAATGCTTATCTTTCTAGATCAGAGTTTACGGATTCATATAAATATCTCGATGAGAATATTTTCTTTCCTTTAATCTGCTCTATCGGAGAATTTAAAAACATTATGCCTCAGTCTTTTAAAGAAGCGCTTTTTAATTATTTAAAATTAAGAATCAATCTAAAGCAAGATAATATTCCAATTGCTTTCACTTATACTCCTCTTTATTCATTATATGGCGCTGATTTAGATGACACAGCTTTAACATATACTTTTATTTTTCAGGATCTCAAACACAATTTTTCTGACTTTAATTTTAATGCAAATTTTATTGATTCTTTTAATTTAAATAAAACATACGGTCTTTTTGAAGTTTTTGAAAAGAATATTTCTACACCCCATAATTTTGATTTCGTTTCAAATGTACACTTTGCCTATTATTGTAGTTTGATTAACTGTAGCTTTAAAGATTCACTTCTTAAAAATATTTCTTCACATTTAGAATTCTTTTTGGTTCATGATGATTTTTATGATTGCTCTTTTAAGATTTATCGTTTAGAAAATCTTTTAGGGATTAAAGTACCCAAACAACTTAAAGATAACTGTTATGAAAAAGCTAAATTAAATATTCGCTGGCTTTATATTTATTCTAAAGATTTCAGAATCTTGCCTTTAATAAAGATCTCTAAAATTTTTTTTAGTGATCTGTTTTCCAAAAGGCAACTTTTCTATATATATGCCGAAAGGATATATTCTCAGTATCCTGGTGGAAATTTTTCTAAGGCTTATATTTTTTCTAAGGCTTTTGAAGATGTTTCTCTGGTGTCTTATATTCTTAAATATGTAAAATCTTTTTTAATCTTTACTTTCTTGTTTTTTATTCTTTATTTATTTTTTAAATCTATGAGACATCTTTCTTTTTGACCAAAAACTTTTCTTTGCAATGTAAGAAAGGGAAATAAACAGAATCCTCTTTAACTTTTCGACTTATTTTGAAAATAACTTCATGTTCTTCACTTGGATTTTCAACTAAAGCATATTTTTTTAATTTGTTATTTATCTCATCTTTGTCAAATTCTGTTTTTAAACTGATAACCTCTAATAAGGCTAATACTTCTTCACTTTTTTGAATAATTATTGCATCTAAATTGATCAAGTCTAAAATCTCTTTTTTTCTTTCAGGGATTATATATAAGGTTTGTAAAGGGTTTGTTTTTAGAATTATTTCTTCAATTGAACTTACGGTTTCTAAGCCCAAATTACTAAAGAACTCTTTTTCCTCTTCATTTTCACAAAAATAACATATTTTTGTCTTTTTTTGATTACTCTCTGGCAAAGTTATTTTTAATATTTTTGGATTATTAAATTCAAGAGCTGATTTTAGATCGGGAGAATGAAAGTGAATTTTATACTCATTATGTGTCTTGTGAATAATTACCGAATCAAGAGTCTTTATCTTTTCTTCTTCATAATCAGTACAAGTTATGTTTATACAATAAACTTCGAAATCTTTTTTGTCAATTGGTTTTTGTAAATCTTTAAAGTTTATCTCTGGTTTTTTGTTGTTAAACAACCATAGAAAAATAAGAAATCCTAAAGCACCAGAATCAACAACATCTTGGTTAGTGTAATCTTTCATATATTCTTTACTTTCTAATACTTGTTGATATAAGCCTATGATTATTTCGTTTAAGTTTTTGTTTTGAATTAAAGAAGCGTATAGTCTTTTCATAGCAGTATAGATTGTTCCCTCTTTAAGGTTTAAAATAGATTTTTCAACTTCAGATATAGCTGATTTAATTGCGGATGTTAACTGTTTTATTGTAAATTTTTCTCCAAGATTGTTTAAGAGAGAGTTCCCAAAGATCTCAAGAATATTGCCTGAATTTCCGAAACCTTCAAAGCGATTTAATTCTAGAAATTTTTTGAGAGTGAGATAAATGTTCGTGCCTGTATCTTTGTCAGCTATTGGAAATACATTAATACTATTTATTAAGTTAACATACTCTTTGAATTCAGGTATAATTGCTTTGATCTTATTAATTAGTTCTTGTTTGCTAAGTTCCTCTTGTTCGGGAGCCATTTTATTGTTAGAGCCATCCAAAGGAGTAGGCTTATAAATATATCTCTTTCAATAAAAATGTTGGTTAAAATTAATAATAGAGCAATTGTCAACATTACGCTTAGAGCCATATTTTTGATAGTTTTGTTTGTGATGAGATAGATTATTATAGAAAAAATAGCGAGAAGTGGATTTTTTAGTAATAAGAACGTAAGTGTACTCGCGAGTCCTTTGCCTCCTTTAAATTTCAAATAGATCGAGAAATTATGTCCCAAGACCAGCATTAATAGAGACAAGGTGAAAAACAGATTGTATTTTGAGTATATAATAAAAGCTACAACTGCTTTGCTGAAGTCTAAGGCAAAGGTGATAATTCCTAATTTTTTACTAACATTCTCGTAAACATTTCGCGCCCCGACATTACCAGAACCAATTTTTAGAATGTCTTTTTTTGCAAAAATTTTTGTTACAACATAAGCTGATGGAAAAGATCCACATAAGTAAATTATAAAATACAAGATTAGTTGAAATAAAAGTTTGTTCACTCTAGCTATTAGATAACACTTAGGTTTTTATAAGCTTTTTTTATTTTAATGCTTTGATGTTAAATTAGTGATTTCACAAAAATAATAAGATATATAAAAACAACTTTCTTTTATTAAAAGCATGCCTTTTGAGATCCATAAGTCTATTGGAAACAAGTTTGCAATTATCTTAACAACAAAATGCAATAATCATTGCGTTTATTGTCATACTGAAACAAATTATGAACCTTTTTTTGAATATTCCTTTGTAAAAAAAGAGGTTTTAAAACAAATTCCAAAATCTGCTGTGGAGATACAAATAACCGGTGGAGAACCAACAATAGTGCCTTATTTCTTGGATTTCCTGAAATTTTTACGAAGAAATTATCCGAATACACGAATTAGTTTGCAGTCAAATATCAGAATGCTTTCGGTTAAGCCGTTTTTTGAAAAAGTCAAAGAACATATTGATATAATCAGAACAACTTTTCATTCAAAAGATCCTGAAACGTTTGATGAAATCACAAAGGTTAAAGGTAGTTTTTATCAAGTTGTTAAGGCTTTAGAATTTATAAAAGAAGCTGATTTGAATATTTATTTTATGATTGTTATTCTTAAGCAAAATTATAAACAACTCAAGGAAACAGTATTGTTTCTTAGGAATTTTTTTCCCACGAAAAATGTTTATTTAGATTATCCTCTCTACTTGAATAGAAGTCTTAATAATAAAGATCTGATTTATGTTTCTCTCTCACAAATTAAACCCCATATAGAAGATGCTTTAGTTGATGATCGTGTTTTTGTTTTTAATATACCCCCGTGTATTTTTGAAGATGAATTTAGAAAGCACGTTATTGGAGAAGACTTTATTCATGATGATAGGTATGTTTTCCCGTTGTCAGAATGCAATTCCTGTGTTTTAAAGCAGAATTGTAATGGTTACTATAAACAAAATCTTTTGATATTCAAAAATTATTCAGACTTTAAACCTGTTAAAGATGTTAAAAAATGAAAGCAATAAATTCTCTTTCACGGATTGAAGTGGACGAAAAAAAGTGTAATTCATGTTTAAAATGTATTGATGTCTGCCCACAACAACTGTTTAAATTTGAAAACGGCAAGGTGTTTGCTCCTGATGCAGACATTTGTTTAGGCTGTATGAAGTGCGTTAATGTTTGTGAACCTGGCGCAATTAATTTGAATCTTTCAGGTATAAAGAAGTTCTTTATAACAAAAAAATGCAATAATAATTGCATTATGTGTTTTGAATCATCTAGGAACAAAGTTGATGACCCGAGTTTTGAAGAGATTATTTCAAGCTTTGATTCTTTGTTAACTGGAAAAGAAAAACTAATAGTTTTACACGGTGCAGAGCCTACTTTGCGTAGAGATATTTTTCAAATTCTTGAACATCTTAAAAAGTACAACTTTCCTATCTTCTTCCCAACAAACGGTCGTATGTTTGCTTACAAAGAGTTTGCTAAAAGGCTTGTTGAATTGAAGTTGCCTTTGATGATCGCTTTTACTATTCTTGGTTCTAATGAAAGAACTCATGATGCAATTACTCGAACTCCTCGGAGTTTTAAACAAGCCGTACAAGGTTTAAAGAACCTCTACGATTTAAAATACGATGATTTAATTCTTAAAATAAACTTTGTGATCTTAAAACAGAATTTTGAAGAAATCTTTGAGATGGTAAAACTTTTTTATAATCTTGTGGATGAGATTCAGTTAAGTTATGTTGAGCCTGGCGGTGATGCTCAATTAAGATATTCTATACTTGCACCAAAGTTTGAAGATTTAAAGGAGTACTTTTATAAGTGTTTTGAGTTTGATAAGCAGAACAAGGTTTTTACAAAGAACATTCCCTTATGCTATCTTTCAAAGCCTGAGAAGAATATGCTTTATACCTTAAATCAGTTTAGGGAAAGGGTTAAAAAATGCAAAGTTTGTCCTTTTAAGAACAAATGCCCTGGTTTTTGGAAACAATATCTTGAAGTTTATTCAGAGGTGAGAGAATTAAAATAGGTTTATTACAGGTAACGAGTGATTGCAACCAAAATTGTATTTATTGTACTCGTAAGAGGGGGTTAAGAGAACCTTCTTTTGAAGACTTAGTTGAAAAAATAAATTCTTTCGATTCAGTTGAACAGATTATAATTACAGGGGGAGAACCTCTGCTTAGGCCAGATATCTTTGAAGTTATTAAAGAAGCCAAGAAAAAAGCTAAGGTTCATCTTCAAACAAACGGCACTTTAATTACGGAAGAGGTTGCGAAAAAACTGGAATCTGCAGGCTTAGACTCTCTTTTGGTTCATGTTCCTACCCGGGATAAGTTCCTGTTTTCGTTTTTATCAAAATCCTCTGTTGAATTGTTAGAGAAGAAGTTTGATGCTTTGGAGGCTCTCGCTAAGACCAAAATTAAAACCGGGGTTGTTTTTGTTGTGAACAGTTTGAATTATTCTGAACTGTTTGATGTTGCTAGAAGAGTTTTTTCAATATCTGATAACTTTTATTTACAGATAACAAATCTTGTTCGCTTCTCACAAAATATTGATGAGGTTGTTCCGTTAGCTACTCCTCTTGAACTTTTTCAAGACGTTTTGAATAAGACTTTAGAGTTTTGTGATTCTAAGGGTTTTGAGGTTAGAGTTGATGGGGTTCCTCTCTGTTTTATTGATAAGAAATTCTTTAAGTATGTCTCAGATTTAAAAGCGAGAAACTACGAATTTGATCAGAAGTTCATTAATAGGGAGGGACAATTTGATTCTGATAATGATCCTGGTAAAGAACACATTTACTTAGAAAAATGCAATGGTTGTGAACTAAAGAAATTTTGTAAAGGGTTTTACATTTATTATAAGAAGTATTATGATTTGAAGAAGATTCCTAATTCTGGAAAAGAGATGCCTAGGATAGATATAAGAACTGGTTATTTATGCAACAACAATTGTTTGTATTGTTGCGTAGGTCATCTTGGAGAGAAATTAAAATCAACAAAAGATATATTAAATGATTTGTTTATCGGAAGGAAGGCTGGAGCAATGAAAGTAAGCTTTACAGGTGGCGAGCCAACGATAAGAAAGGATATCTTTTTCATAACGAGGGCAGCTAGAGATATGGGTTATTATGAAGTGCAGGTTATTACAAATGGTCGCATGCTGTCTTATCAACCTTTTTTTGATAAACTTGTTGAATCCGGAGCGAATCATATAGCTTTTTCATTTGACGATGTTGATGAAAAGATTGTAGATACTCTTTCCAGCGTTAAAGGCAACTACAAGCAATTAATGAAAGCTTTTGAAAACGCGAAAAAGTATCCTGAGGTGCTTTATACTACAATTACTGTTATTAACAAGCTTAATTATAAGCATCTTACAGATATTGTAAGGTTCCTTATTAATTTAAACAAAGATTTACCGAGAATGTTTTCTGAATTTATGTTTATTAGTCCAGAAGGTAATGCGTTGAAACATGTTGACCTTTTAATTCCAAGAATTAGAGATGTTGTTCCATATGTTCATCAAGCTCTGGATTTAGCAATTGAGAATAATTATATGTTAAATGTTGAAGCAATTCCTTTGTGTTATATGCAGGGTTATGAAAATCATGTGGTTGAATTACATATGGCTGAAAAAAGATTTATGGCCAATCCTGATGGATTGGATAAGGAGTATAACACAACTCGCAAGAATAATTTAAAAGCAAAAACTTTAAAATGTAGAGAATGTAAGTATTTTGATATTTGTGAAGGCGTGCATAGAGAATATCTTAAGATTTTTGGTGATGATGAACTTAAGCCTGTAAAATAGGTGTTTGCATGTTTCCAAAGTTTAAAAAGAGGATAATGTATTTCATAAAAAGTGAAGAAGGGTTGAGTAATAAGCATTCTTTAATTAGTGCTGGAGTATTCTTTACTTCTTTTGCTGTAAGTTCTATTATAACTTCAAAATTAGCAGTGGCGCATGGTAGTCATAGTAGTCATAGTAGTCATTCTAGTCATTCTAGTCATTCTAGTCATTTTTCTCATCAAACTCACGGCAGTCATTCTAGTCATGCCAGCCATCTTGCTCACGGTAGCCACAGCAGTCATGCTACTCACGGTACTCACTCAAGCCACAGCAGCCACGCTACTCATGCTACTCATGGCAGTCATGGTAGTCATAGTACTCATGCTACCCATGGCACTCACGCTACCCATGCGAGTCACAGCAATCATGCCACTCACTGTTCATCTCTGCCCAATATAACCTAAAAATGTTTCCTAAATTTAAAAAAAGGATAAGGTATTTTATTAAAAGTGAAGACGGTTTGACAAATAAGCATTCTTTGGTAAGTACGGGTGTTTTTCTATCAGCAGCTGCGTTCTTTAATTTTTTTAATGCCCCTGTTTTAGTTAATTCAGCTACGGCAAAACACGCACATCATGCTACCCATGGTACTCATGGCACTCATGCGAGTCACAGCAGCCATGCTACTCATGGTACTCATGGTAGTCATGGTAGTCACAGCAGTCACGCCACTCATGGCACTCACGGCACTCACTCAAGTCACAGTAGTCATGCAACTCACGGCAGTCATTCAAGTCATATCGCTCATGCTACTCATGCTAGTCATACAACTCATGGTAGTCATGGCAGTCACTCAAGTCACGGCAGTCATGGCAGTCACTCAAGTCACGGCAGTCATGGCAGTCACTCAAGTCACGGCAGTCACTCAAGTCATGGTAGTCATTCTAGTCATGCTAGCCATAGTACTCACGCAAATTGTTTGTCAGAAAATGGTGCGTGCGTTGAATCAGTATCAATATGTCGTGGCTATGGTGGTACTTCTGTAGGTGCAAAAGATTGTTCTAATCCAAGTTATCCTATTTGTTGTGTTAATTAAATTATCTTTGAATAAAAAAACTTTTGCCGTTCTTTGGGGTAACAAACATGGTCTAAGATGTATTCTAGTGTAACCCTGAACCTATCCAAGGGCGAGATATCCTTAAATTCAGTAAAAAGAACATACTCATCAAATTCTCCTTTGAACCATTCGCTCGCAGTAACTATTCTCGCGTTAGGATCATTTATGTTATAAGATACCTTCACATCAGGATCTATTGTAAAAACGCCTAAAATCCCATAAATTTCTCCTCTTTTTCCAAGGATAAATTCAATATCTGAATTTTCACATTGAAACTTTTCAATAGGTTCAAATTTCTTTGAGAAGTTATTTAAGAAAAGCTGATATAATCTCTTTAAAGATTCTCTATCAGAGCTATTAATTACATATTTCTTTTTAATTCCACAAAATATTGTTTTGTTGTTTAAATACTCATATTGTGTAGAAGTATAAACTGTAAAAGGGGTGGCGTTGAAATACTCTTTTTGAACTTTAGTTAAAATGTAGTTCTTATAAAGTGAACCTGTTTTTGAATCTTTCACTGTTCGATTGTACGCATGTTCTTTAATGAGCTTTTTATTGCTTAAGTTTATGAAATCCTTGCACGAAAGGTTTTTGTAAGATGTGCTTGCAGTTGAAATATATTTAGAAATAACTGGTACAAAGGTTACAATATTTTCCCTTTTAAAATTCAAATTATGATTCAAAGATGTCCAGATTAAAAATCCGATCAATAAAATCAAGAATGATGAAAGGACTAACTTAAAAGGCTTAATTTTCTTGAAACTTTTCATTTTTGCCTTTAATTATTTTGTGAATATTCTTATTTTATTCTTAAGTTCAGAAAGACTATTAAAAAGTTTCGAAAATTTTTCTATGATTTCCTGTCTGTTTAGGTCCTTCTCAAAAATAAGATATGTTCTTCTCTTGTTTAAAAAGTCGAAATCTTTTTTTAATTTTTTTGACCAAATAGTTAACATTTTAACGGTTTCTTTTTCTAAGTCTTCAGGTAAGAGAATATCACATTCGCAGAAATCCAATATGAAAAAATGTTTTTTTGTTTGTACATCATCATTTTTTTCATATACACCTCCATAAACAGAAACCGAATGTTTTAGATAATCTACTTCAAACGAATAGTTGAAATTAAAATTTAAAGTAATTAAATACTCCAGCACATTTTTTGGAAAATTTGAAAATACCTCTTTGGGATATAGTTCTCCAATATTTGTTAGTTTAAAATGATAATTTCTTATATCTTTATTTGATAGAATCTCGAATTCTTCTTTAAAGAACTCAATTTTCCTTGAATTTGTTAAGTTATTGTGCTCTAAAAATTCTTTAATGATTTGTTTGAAATCAGTAACATCTGGTTTTGAAAGAATTAAAGTGTCTACATTTAATTCAGGATATTCTACTTCAATGGCAAGAACATTCTTAATGTGATGAAAGTAGATAATTCCAATATTTCTTTGGGTTGTGTTCTCTATAAACGGCAGGTTCATGATTTACTCTCGTTAATGTTGGATTCTTTTTAAATTTTTTTATATTATACGCCCCGTCCGGGATTTGAACCCGGGCCACAAGCTCCGCAGGCTCGCATTCTCTCCAAACTAAACTAACGGGGCACATATTTAAGGACAAATATTGTTAAATAAAAAAGTTGTGTTTGTTTTGAGGACAACTTATTTTTAACGAAACTGTTGTGTTTAGATTCAAATCTTTCTTTTCAAAATCTTTATATAAAACGCATTTCTCTTTTATATGTATGGAATATGTTGGCCAACTGATTGGAGGCAGTTTCGATTCTTTGATTCTTAGATTAAAGAAGGATTCTTTTGTTCAACTAGGCGAAATCTTAGTTTTTGAGAATGATGATTCGAAGTTTTTTATTCAGGTTTTTGATTTAACTTATAGCAGTCAAATTTCTTTGTCAAATTTAGAGATGATTTCAGGGATGGATCTAGAGCATGATTTCAATGCGGATTTTTTTGACGAAGAGCTTCAACTTTATTCTGTTGCATTCTGCAAGAACCTGTTGTTTTTTGATAAGAAAAACAAGGCTTTAAGTGTGACAAAGTCTTTGCCACCTTTATTCTCTAAGTTTAGAAGACTATATTCAAAAGATCTGGAGATAATAACTAAACCTGAGAATGCTACCTTTGTTGGTTTTTTAAGGTCAGGTTCTAATGAAGTTAATGTACCTGTTTATATTGATGCTGAGAAGGTTTTTAGACATCATGTTCTTGTTGCGGCTACAACTGGTAGGGGTAAGTCTAATTTGACCTCTGTTTTATTATGGAATCTTGTTGAAAATTACAAGATAGGTTTTCTTGTACTCGATCCTCATGATGAGTATTATGGTCGGAGCCATTTTGGTTTGAAGGATTACCCCAATAAGGAAAATGTTGTTTACTTTACTAACTACAATGTTCCTCCTGGAGCGCAGAGTTTGAAAATAAATATAAGGACACTTAAACCAACTCATTTCTTTGCGGTTGCTGATTGGAGCACTGCACAAAAAGAAGCGATGCTAGCATACCAAGCGAAATATAAAGATTCCTGGATACTCCAAATTTTCAATGATGAGGAGCCGTCAATTATCTCAGTTCAATTACCTAGTTTAATGGTTCTAAAGAGAAGGCTGGCTAATCTATTGGATGTTGAAGACGGTCCTAATGGTCAGTTAATTTTTAATGGAATCTTTAACGACAACAACAATGCTGGCGAGGGCGCTATTGATAGGATTTGCAAACTTCTTGAACAAGGAAAGACAGTAATTGTAGATACTTCAAATATTTCTAGTTCTCAGGAGATTTTAATCGGTTCAGCAATAGCTTCAAAACTTTTTAATAAGTATATGCATTACAAAAAAGAAGGCACCTTAGATAATGCTGCTCAAATAGTTATTCTTTTAGAAGAGGCGCCAAGAGTTTTAGGCAAAGATGTTCTTAAATCAGGTTCAAATATATTTTCAACAATTGCCCGAGAAGGAAGGAAGTTTAAGATTGGATTGTATGCAATAACGCAGTTGCCTTCTCTTATTCCTAGAGAGATTCTTGCAAATATGAATACTAAAATTATTTTAGGAATTGAAATGAAACCAGAGAGGCAAGCTATTATTGAATCGTGTCCAAATGACCTTTCATCTGATGAAAGAAGCATTGCTTCACTTAATGTTGGAGAAGCGATTTTGTCTTCAAGCTTTTTCGGTTTTGCAATCCCTGTGAAAGTGCCTTTGTTTAATAAAGAAAATTTCCTTCAAAAAAGAGATAGTGAAAAAACTCCTTTGAATAAGAAAGAGTTTGAATTATTTTGAATCTGGTGAAGGTTATGAAATTTAGGTTTGCACATCTTGCTGATTGTCATGTAGGTTCTTGGAATCATCCCTTAATGAAAGAGTTGTCTGTAAAAGCTTTTGAAACAGCTTTAGAGAAAATTGTTGATTTAAACTGTGATTTTGTTCTGATTTCTGGAGACCTTTTTGATACGCCTTTGCCTGGTGTCGATGTTTTTGAAAGAGTTATTGCAGCACTTAAGAAGTTGAGAACAAAAGATATTCCTGTTTATGTTATTGCTGGCAGTCATGATTTTTCGGCAAGCAATAAAACTTTCTTAAGAATACTTTCAAGCGTTGGTTTGATTAGGAACGCGACAAGAATTAGTGAGTTGAATGAGCAAGAGTTAAAATTGTCTTTTGTTGAGGATGAGAAAACAAAAGTTAAGATTGCGGGTATTCTTGGAAAGAGGAACGCTTTGGATTTGGAGTTATATAGGCTGTTGAATAGGAAAGAATTAGAGGATGAGCAAGGTTTCAAGATTTTTATGTTCCACAACGCGATTGATGAGTTGACTTCAAAACAGTTTTCCAATATTAAAGGAATTCCTTTATCTCTTTTACCAAAGGGTTTTAACTATTATGCTGGAGGCCATATCCATTATGTTTTTGACCAAGATGTTGAAGGTTATGGTCGCATAGTTTTTCCCGGGCCTACTTTTCCAACAAACTTTGAAGAGCTTGAAAGGTTACTTAAAGGCAGTTTCTTTATAGTAGATGTTGAAGATTCTCAAATTAAAACACAGAAACAGGATTTAGTGATGAAAAATGTGAGATGCTTTAAGTTTAATGCAAACGGTTTATCAGGAAAAGAACTTACAGAAAGGGTCTTAACTGAGTTGTCCCATGAAGAGTTTTTTGATACAATTGTTTTGTTGAGGTTTGAAGGCAAACTAACCTCAAGTTTAACAGAAGTGGATTTTAACAAGATTACTGAACTTATTAAGGGTAAATCAGCGTACTTTGTGATGAGGAATACTAGCAAACTTGTTGGTTCAGATTACGAAGATGTTTTTGTAGAAGTCAGGACTCCGAAAGAAATCGAACAGGATGTTATTAACGAGAACCTTGGAAAACTTTACGAAAACAAAGAACAGGAAAAGGAGTTTATTTTATCTCTCTTTAAGATTCTGTCTGAAGAAAAGAAGGATGGCGAAACAGAAAAAAGTTTTGAGCAACGTTTAAAGTCTGAGCTGAAGACTTTGTTGAAATTTTAATAAAGTTTAGAGTATATTTAAAATAAAATTTATTCATAAAAAATGTTTAATTAAAAAGAAACTTTGTTTAACCCTTCTACAAACAGTTCTGTGTTTTCGTCGTTATAAATCTCAGTTAGGTATTGTTTAAAGGTTTCTTTTTCAATATCGCTTAATTTAGAATAATCAATTAACAATCCATCAATCATCTTTAGTCTGTAAAGTTTTAACATTGAATCATATCTGTTTGATAGATCATTAATGATTTTGTCATAAATTGTCGCAATTTTTAGTTCAGCTTTGGGTTTTACTCTCAAGTAAATTTGTTCGTGGTTTTTGATTATTTCATCAATTGTATCTGTTCCTTCTTTGGGATTTTCATTTACGATATCTTTGTCATCATCTAATTTGTATACTTTATCTTTGTATGCATCATCCACTTTTTTAGCTATGTTTTCTTTATCCTCAAGGTTTGGCATTTTGTATCACCTTCGTGAATATATCTTTTTGAATAATTTTCTGATTCTTCGGGAATTTTCGTTATTCAGTTTGCTAACCATTTTATCAACTCTAACTAAACCGAAACCAAAAGCGTATTCTTTTGGGAATTCAAATTCTTGATTGAGTTTTTCTGCAGAACTCTTCATTAACTCTTCTAAGAAACTTGAATTCTTTGCTAACGAGAGTGCTAAAGCAAGAGAACCTGTTACGTGTGGTGTAGCCATAGATGTTCCACTAAAAACATCATACTTGTCATTTGGAATGCTGGAGTAAATATTCTCTCCAGGTGCGCAAATATCAACAGTTTCATGGAGGTTGCTAAAGTAAGAATGTTGTTTATACTGATTTATTGAAGCAACAGAAATTACTGCTTCGCCAAATGCAGCAGGATAATTTGGCAAATAATTTCCATCGTTTCCTGCAGCGGCAATAAGTATACTTTTAGTTGAAGTTTTGTAACAAATCTCTTCAAGTGCCTCTGAAGCATAGGGACTACCTAAACTCATATTGATCAAATCAATGTTGTTATCGTAGCAATATTCTAAAGCTCTTATCAAGTCAAATTCAGTACCTGAGCCGTCTTCGTCAAGAATACGCAAGGCTATTAACCTAGAATTGTGAGATATTCCAGTATTTTTTCCAGCAATTATTCCAGCAACGTGAGTGCCATGCCCGTTATAATCAAAAGGATCATTTTTGTCTCTTATGAAATCATAACCTTTTTTCATGCCAAAGTTGCCTTTTAATTCTTTATGTTCATAATCTACACCTGTATCTATTATAGCAATTGTAACATCATCTCCAAGTGAGATTCTTTGTGCGTAATACGCGCCAATTAACGATAAATTCCATAGCTCTTCTTCAAGAACTGATTTGACGACTTTAGACCTTTTTGGTGGCTCGATTGTAATGCTAGAGGCAAGGTCTATTGATGTTAAAAGGTTTATTTGATTTCTGTATTCACGAATTAAAGTTGAATCCCTTTCTTCATAAAAGTACTTTAATAATTCCTTTCCTTCTCTTTCTGAGGTGGTTAGTGCTATGTAAGGTATGTGTTTGTATTTGTATTTTACTTCGCCAATTTTATTTAGGAACTTAATTAAAGGCCTGTTTACTTTTCTTGTTCTGACCAAAAGATCAAACTCTGATTTGTATTCTTGAATAACTTTTTTTATAATGTTGCGCCTGAACGCTTGCAGGTCTGATGTGTTTATTTTTGCTTTTTTAGATTCAAACTCGCGTTCAACGATCTTGTCTATTTTCATAAAGCATTCTTTTGCTATTTGTTTTTAATAGCATTCTTAGAAAAAAATCAAAAACTTTTCAAAAGGAGCTTGCATAAATTAGATCTTTTTCAGAGTTTAGAAATTTGGAAAATATTTTATGCTCAGAGATTAAAAAGTTTAGTTCAATTGTGGTTTACTTTAATTCAATGAATATAAGATTCTGTTTCTTGAGGAACTCAATTATTTTTTCAGGATTAGCTTTTTCACTAACGCCTTGGAATACTGCTTTTTCCTTGTTGAGATTTCCTTTAAGTTCAAAAGATCTTATTAATGAATTTATAGTATAACCTTCTAAACCTTTGATAAGTATTTTTGTTTTTTCAGTTCCAGGGATTCTTGAAATGATGATTATTTTATTGAGATTTTTTATTATGAAGTTTTGTAAGTCATTAGTAATTCCTTCTAGGTTAATTATTCTGATTATGTTGTTTTCATGAGTCGATTTTAGATTCTCTATATTTTTAATTAACCAGCGTAAATCCCGTTTTAGATAACTTTGTTGGTGTATTGTGTTTCTTAAGAATTCTTTGAGGTTTTCTTTTTTGTAAGTTTGCATTAAATCTCTGGATAACGTGGCAAAGTTAAATAATACATCACTGCTGTTTGTAAACTTTAATTTGATTTCGTTGTTTTTTCTGTTGATTCCAACTATGAATATAAAAGGGATTTCCTTTGTGTTCTTGACATGCGTGCCTGCGCATGCTGATATGTCAAAATCGCCAATTTTAACAACTCTTACTTTATTGTCTTTTATTCTGTCTTTTTTTATTCTTAATTCTTTAATGTTTTCTGATTCGTTTTTTTCAAAGAGTTCGCTTTTTACTTCAAGTTCTCTTTTAATGATTTCATTTGCATCTGCTTCAATTTCGCTTATCACAGA
The DNA here is from genome assembly GCA_030154045.1 of Candidatus Woesearchaeota archaeon. Taxonomy (GTDB): domain Archaea; phylum Nanobdellota; class Nanobdellia; order Woesearchaeales; family JASKKU01; genus JASKKU01. The sequence continues at coordinate 35,177 of JASKKU010000001.1, read as the reverse complement.
TTCATCAAAATCTTTGCATTCGAAAAAGACTTCGCTTATCTCTTCGCCAAGTTTTACTTTAAGGTTTTTTGCATTTGGAAATTTGTTTAATATTGTTTTAAAGAGGATATGCTCAGAAGAATGAGCGATTGTTAACTTTTTTCTTCGATTTATATTAATCTTCACTTTAACTATCTTTGGAAGTTCGTATTTAACTTTGTTTTTTTCAATGCTTAGAATAATATAATCGTTACTTTTTCTTGCGGCAACGATTTCGATTTTAGAATTGTTAAATTCAAGCCACCCTTTGTCAGCAGGTTGGCCTGCACCTCCAGGATAGAAAATATTGTTTGTGAAGTAAAGGTCTAAAAGATTCTTGTTTTCAGGGTTCGTTTCAGTTTTAACGACAAGGTATTCTCCACAATCTTTGTATGGGTCTTTGTGAAAATCAAACATTTTCTTGGTTTATTTGGGATTAACTTAAATTCTTTTTGATTTTTTTGAGCACTTAATTTAAGTTGAATTTAAAGATCTTTTTATAAACGGATATGTTTTTCAGAATGAGTTTTCGGTTTTAAGTTGTTTTTTATGGTTTTGTTGAATAATTCTTAGGAACTACGGCTCTATAAATTTCGATTGTTATGTTGCCTTCTTTGTAACCTAAAACTTCAAAAGGGTTAGCTTTGGCTAAGAACTCAAGGTCTTTCTGGCTTTTGGGTTGAAGATAAACTTCGTTATCAAATAGCAAAAGGTTGCAAATTGAACCATTGCAACTAATCTCGGCTTTAACCGGGAAGTTGAAGGTGTTGTATAGGATTAAACTCCTTTTTGATTCGCTTCCTCGTTTTATAGTACCAAAATTTATAGAATCATTATGACCTAAGTCGAAAGCTATTTTATGTTCACTAATTGTTACATTAGTTTTGAGAACTAGAGTTTTTACAGGCTTTTTGAATTGGTTGAGATAATACAACAAAGTCAAGGATATTGTTAAAATAACTACTAAAAGAATAGTTAATAACAAGATAATGCGAGAGTATCTTGATTTTTTTCTGCGTTCCATTTTACTCTGAAGTTTCTGTTTAAAGTTCGTCTTCTTTGATTTTATGATTTCTGTTTATCAAAACCAACAAGAGGATTAGGATTAATCCGTTCGATAACACAACTAAGGTAATTATTATGCTAAGATTGAATTGGCTTGCAGGCGTTTGTGTTTCGGATTTTGGTTTCGTTTTTTCAGTAACAAGGACTTTTCCATTAATTTCTTTAGTCTTCCCATCAAAATGAAGAATAATTTTGACAGGATACTCTCCAATGTTTAAGTTTTGAGTAGGTATTACTGTTTTAATCGTTCCATAAGAATTTGCGTTAAGGGTTATTGGTGCTGTAGAATAAGTTAATTCTTTGCCATCTGGTGTTTGAATAATGATTTCAGCATACACATATTTAAAATTCTCAAGATACTTGTTTTTTAATGAGATTGTAAATTCATCTGCAAAGTTTACCGCGATGTTTTTACTATAATCTTTAATTTCAATGTCCGGATAACCTATTGTCAAAGTAGCATTCTTTGAGATAAGATTACCATCATAATTAGTGTCTACTTTTACAATGTATTCTCCACCTAACAAGTCTGAAGTATCAACTTCAAGAGCAACAGTTTCCTCAGCTCCTGTAAATAAATTTTTTACTTCCTTTGTTTGGTATTGTTTTAGTAAAGTTCCGTTCTTGTCTAGAATTGAAACAGTGCTTACAATCGAATTTATGATTTCTTTACCCTTAGAACTGTACTTTATTAGCACAATCGTTGTTGGACTTCCTACGTTTACGCTCTTTGGAGAAACCTGTAATTCTAGATATTTTCCAGGGTATGGAATTTCCGTACAGAATTTGGCACCAACTTTTTCAGTAGCACTAATTGTAGAACTTTTTGGGGGCACCCTCCGAGCCCAGACTATTGCACAAACTTTTCCATAAACAGTATTCTCTTCAGGAAGAGTTACTGTAATAGGGGCACTTGCTTTTTGGTTTGCTCCAACAGAAATTTTGGTGCCTTCTGGAAAACTCACTTCGTTACTTAAGACATCTGTTGCGCTTAGTTCAACCTCAATTGGATAAGGTAGAGTATTGATGACTGTTATACGAGCTTTTTCAACACTGCCTGGAACATATTCAAAAAATTGTTCTGAAGGCGTTATCCCTAGAGAATAAACATTTTTGCTTACAAGGATTATCAAAAACAGACACATCAACAAACTTCTAAAAAGCACTTCAAACTTTTTCTCAAGATTTTTATTTGCGTATTTCATTTTCTAGACACTTAAAGATAACACAATATTCAAATTATTTAAAACTTTTTATAGCTTTAATTTATAGCCTTGGCTTTATATTCTGTTTTGTTATTTTCCTTCTGTTTTTGGTTTTCTGTTTTAGACGTTTTTTATATTTTTTGTTTAAGTTTGGTTAAGTTATTATTTCCAGAGAGCTGCTTTTCTGTTTTTTATCAGTTGGATTTATAATAAAAAATTTTATAAATAGCCCTTTTTTCCATATGAGCTTGTTATGCCCCGCCTAGCTCAATGGTAGAGCGTTCGGCTGTAGATTCTTCAAGACGGTTCTTTGGAATTGGATGACGTGAAGACAGCCGAAACCGAAAGGTTCCCGGTTCAAGTCCGGGGGCGGGGACTTTTTGTTATTTTTATGCATTGTTGATTGTGATTCGAAAGTTTTATGCTAAAGCTTGTTTTTTAAAAGATAAGTTTTATAAATGGCTTGGGTTTTCCCACACATAAGAAGCCTTGGTAGTGTAGAGGCCTAGCATTCAGCCCTGTCGAGGCTGAGACCCGGGTTCGAATCCCGGCCAAGGCGTCTTATGAGCTGGTAGCTTAGCTTGGAAGAGCACCAGGCTTTTAACCTGGGGGTCGCGGGTTCAAATCCCGTCCAGCTCACTCATACACTCTGCTGGTGAAAAATATGGCAAATTTAGATGTTAGCAAACATTTTCTATCTTTTAAGCATGAAAAAGTAGGTAAAAAAGAATTAGATGCTCTTATCAAGAAGTATGATATTTCTGTGTGGGACCTTCCAAAGATCCTTATAACAGACCCTGCTATAAAGGACATGGGTCTTAAACCAGGGGATGTTGTTAAAATCTACCGAAAATGCCCTTACAGAGGGCCATCAATATATTACAGGGTGGTTGTCCGTGAATAAAGCTTCTAGAATTTTATTAAAATCGATTTTTAAAGATAAAGGTTTGGTGGATTCCTCAATAAAGTCTTTTGAATGGTTTGTTGACGAGGGAATGCAGCAGATAGTTGACCAAGTAGGTACGATTGAACCAACAATTATTCCGCCAAATGTAGAAGAGTTAAAGGTTGTTTTGGGGGAGGTTAGAATTGGGAAGCCTATCACCATTGAAGCCGAAGGTTCAGAGAGATTGCTTTATCCTTCTGAAGCAAGAATTAGGAATTTGACTTATGCAGCACCAATTTTTCTTACTTTTAAAACATATGTTGACGGCAAGCTAACAGAAACTGTTGAGCGAAACATAGGTATGCTTCCTATAATGTTGAGGTCAAAGTATTGTTTGTTAAGAGGTTTAAGCAAGGATGAGTTAATCGAGAAAGGCGAGGATCCTTATGATCCAGGAGGTTATTTTATCATTAATGGAACTGAGAGGGTTCTTGTAGCTGTTGAAGACTTAGCTCCAAACCATTTTACAGTACAATCAACATCAACTGGACCTAGTAAATACGTAGGCAAAATATTTTCAACTTTTGGTTCATACAGGATACCTACAACCCTTGAACAATTAAATGATGGAATTGTTTATGTTTCGTTCTCTAGGGCAAACAGGATTCCTTTTGTGCTGTTGCTTAAAGCTTTGGGTATGACAAATGATCAAGAGATTATGGAATCTATTTCAAGAGGTTATGATTTTCCAGAACTTGTTGCTAATCTTTATGAAGCTGTAGAAGTTAAGGATTCAGAAGAGGCGATGGACAAAATCTCAAAACTTATCGGCATTAACCAATCCCGTGAAGTGAGATTAGAAAGAACAGCAAACTTGATTGACAATTTGTTCTTGCCTCATGTTGGTAGGGATGAGAAATATAGGTTGATGAAAGCCCATAATTTATGCAGGTTAGTTAGGTCGTTTTTGTTGGTTTCTCACGGCTATCTGCCCGAAGATGATAAAGACCATTATAAAAACAAGAGGCTAAAATTGGCAGGAGAGCTTTTGGCAGACCTGTTCCAATCTTCTTTGACAACTCTGATTAATGATGTTTTGTATAATTTCCAGAGGATTGTTAAGAGAGGAAAGTTCCCTTCTTTTAGCGTAGTGGTAAGGAACCAGTTATTGACTTCTAGAATTTATAGTGCGATGGCTACAGGTAACTGGGTCGGTGGAAGGACGGGAATCAGTCAGAGAATGATGAGGTTAAATTATCTTGAGTCTTTAAGCCATCTACAAAGGGTTGTGAGTCCTTTATCTTCTTCAGAAGAAAATTTTGCAGCCAGAGAACTGCACGGAACGCATTTTGGCAGGCTTTGCCCTGTGGAAACTCCTGAAGGTACAAATATCGGTCTTAAGAAAAACTTAGCAATCTTTGCTAAGATTTCCGAATCTTCAGATGAGGCTTCTGTTTTGTCATCTTTATCAAATATTGGTTTAAAGAGGATTGATGGGTGAATAATATGGTTGATGTTTATCTAAATGGAAAGTTTGTAGGCTCAACAGATGATGCTCAATGTTTTGTTGAGAAATTTAGGTCTTTAAGAAGAAGTGGAAAGGTCGATGCTACAGTAAGTATTTCTTACGATGAAGTTCATGATTCTGTGTTTATTGAAGCTGATAGTGGCAGAGTGATGAGACCTTTGATAGTGGTTAAAGATGGTAAGCCTTTGCTTACCGACGAACATATTAAAAAATTAGAAAAAGGCGAAATTTCATGGGATGATTTGATTAAGCAAGGTATTATTGAATACTTGGATGCCTCTGAGGAGGAAAATGCTTTGGTTGCTATTACACCTGAAGATTTGACTGAGAAGCATACTCATTTGGAGATTGCACCGTTCGGCATTTTTGGATGGGCTGGTTCATTAGTTCCTGATATAAACCATTCTCCAGGAGCAAGGATGTCTGTGGGTGCTAAAAATCAAAAGCAGGCAGTAGGCGTCTATGCTCTGAATTATAATATCCGTTTCGACATGGATGTACATACTTTGCATTATCCTCAAAAACCTATTTTTAAGACTGCAACTGAAGATGTTTCGGGCATAGATTACCATCCCGTAGGACAAAATGTGGTTGTTGCTGTTGGGACTTATTTGGGTTATAATATGGAAGATGCTATCGTTATTAACAGAGGGTCTATTGATAGGGGTTTTGGCAGGAGCCATTATTATAGGGTTGAATCTACAGAAGAGTTGAAGTATCCTGGGGGTTTACATGATACTATTACAATTCCAGACAAAGATGTTTTAGGATACAGGTCTGAGTATGATTATAGATACCTCGAGGAAGATGGTATTATTAGTCCAGAAGTTCATGTTGCGGAGAACGATGTTTTGGTTGGTAAGGTTAGTCCTCCACGATTTCTTTCAGCAGGAGAAGAGTATGAACTTCTATCTGAAGGTGACAGAGAATCTTCTGTTTATTTGAAACACGGCGAAAAAGGTATTGTTGATTCTGTAATTATTACTGAAAGCAGTGAAGGAAATAAAATGGTTAAGATTAAGATTAGAGACCTAAAGATTCCAGAAATTGGCGATAAGTTTATTTCAAGGCATGGTCAGAAAGGTGTTGTCGGTTTAATTGTTGACCCTGAAGATATGCCTTTTACAGAATCTGGCATCGTTCCTGATATTATCTTCTCACACAACAGTTTGCCGTCAAGAATGACTTTCTCTCATATGATTGAGATGATTGCTGGCAAGGTTGGAGCTTTGAATGGAAGATTCGTTGATGGTACGCCTTTTGAATCAGAATCTGAGTTTGATTTGAGGAAGGAATTGCAAGAATTAGGTTTTAGAGAGAATGGTGTTGAGACTATGTATAATCCAGTAACCGGAGAGATGTATAAAGTTACAATCTTCATAGGTTCAATGTATTATCTAAGATTGAAACACCTTGTTTCTAACAAGATTCAGGCGAGAGCAAGAGGTCCAGTACAAATTCTTACAAGACAGCCTACTGAAGGACGTTCGAGAGAGGGTGGTTTAAGATTAGGAGAAATGGAGAAGGATGCTTTTGTCGCGCATGGTGCTGCAATGGTTTTAAAGGAGAGATTTAGTTCAGATAATACAACTATTCCGGTGTGTGAGAATTGTGGTAATATTGCAGTTTATGACGTTATTAAAGACAGAGCGTATTGTCCTGTTTGTGGAGATAAGTCAAATGTTGTTTTCGTACAAACAAGTTATGCTTTTAAATTGTTTTTAGACGAATTGAAGTCTATGCAAATTTTGCCAAGATTGGGCTTGGATAAAAAAGTTTAAACCCAGGTGATTTTTATGAAAAACGAGCTTAGAGAGTTTTATATTTCAAGGATAAATTTTGGGGTCTGGAACCCAGCTCAGATAAAACAGATGGCTGCTGTTAAAGTTGTTACTCCAGAGCTTTATGATAAAGAAGGTTATCCTGTTGATGGCGGTTTAATGGATACTCGGATGGGTGTTGTTGATCCAGGGTTGAGGTGTAAAACTTGTGGCGGCAGGATGAATGAGTGTCCAGGACACTTTGGTTATATGCCTCTGGCAAGGCCTGTTATTAATGTTCTTTTTGTAAATGAGATTTATTCTTTGTTGAGGTCAACTTGTAGGAACTGTGGAAGAATTTTGTTAGATAACGAATCTTTAAAGAAGTATGAGGCGGAATTAAAACGCGTAGAGGAAGAGGGCGGTATTGAGGAGAGGTTAGCAACCTTGTCAAAGATTATTTCAGAGATAAAGCACATATCTAAATGTCCTCACTGTGGTACTAAGCAGGATAAGATAAAGTTAGAGAAGCCATATACCTTCTTGATCAACGGCAGAAGGATGAATAGTGTCGAAATCAGGAGTTGGTTGGAGAGAATTCCTGATTCAGACTTGAAATTCTTTGGTCTAAATCCTGAAACATCAAGACCTGAATGGTTAGTGCTTACAATTTTCCCAATACCTCCTGTAACCGTTAGGCCTTCGATTACTTTAGAAAACGGAGAAAAGAGTGAGGATGATTTAACACACAAGCTCGTTGATGTGGTAAGAATTAATCAGAGATTGTTTGAAAACATAAATGCCGGAGCTCCTGAAATTATTGTGGAAGACCTTTGGGATTTGTTACAGTATCATATTGCTACTTTCTATAATAATAATCTTCCGAAATTACCTATTGCAAGACATAGAAGTGGTGTTCCTTTGAAAACACTTGTTGATAGAATCTCTTCTAAAGAAGGAAGGATTAGGCATAACCTTTTAGGTAAAAGAACTAATTTCTCAGCAAGAACAGTGATTTCCCCCGACCCATTAATAGAACCTGATGAGGTTGGCGTACCTTACGAAGTCGCTATGAAACTTACTGTGCCTCAAAGAGTAACAGAATGGAATATTGAATATCTAAAAGAGTTTATTAAGCGAGGTCCAAAGAAATATCCAGGGGCTAATTATTTAATAAGGCCTGACGGTAAGAAAAAGAAGATTACTGAAGAAACTAAAGAAGCATTGCTTGAAGAGATTCAACCAGGATATATTGTAGAAAGACATCTCTTAGATGGAGATGTTGTTTTATTTAACAGACAGCCATCTTTGCATAGATTAAGTATGATGGCTCACAGGGTTAGAGTTCTTGACGGTTTAACTTTTAGATTAAATCCTGCAGTTTGTAGGCCTTACAATGCTGATTTTGATGGGGATGAAATGAATCTGCATGTGCCGCAAACTGAAGAGGCTAGATTAGAGGCAGAAACTCTGATGTTGATTCCTCATCAGATGATTTCGCCAAGAGATGGTTTAACTATTATTGGAGCTATTCAAGATGCTATTAGCGGTTGTTATCTTTTGACAAAGAGATTGACAAAGATTCCAAAAAAAGATGCAGTTGATTTATTAGTTAATGCTGAAGTGTTTGATATTAAAGATGTTCTTAAGAAAGAGTATGTAAGTGGTAAGGAAGTGTTTAGTGTACTCTTACCCAAAGATTTTGATTATGTTGGTAAAACCAAAGATAAAGACGAACCTGAGTTGGTTATAAAGAAAGGTAAAATAATCAAAGGTGTTATGGATAAGGCCAACCTTGGTCAAGGTGCTGGTTTGTTGTTGAGAGCTTTCAGCAAGAAATACGGTGCAGAAGAAACTTTAAGGTTTATGGGAAGAGTTATTAGGTTAGGTATCGCTGTGCTGATGAAGTACGGCTTTTCTATTTATGTTTCAGATACTGATCTGCCAGAAGAAGCCAAAAACAAGATTAAAGCACTCTTGGAAGAAGCAAAGAAAGACAGTGAAGAACTTATAGAGAAATACAGGAAGGGCGAACTTGAACCATATCCTGGAAGAACTGTTGAAGAAACTTTAGAATTGTTATTGCTTAATAGACTTAATCAAGTAAGGAACGATGCAGAGGATGTTGTGAAAGAAACAATATCTCTTGAGAAGAATAACACTTTATTGCTTGCTCTTAGCGGAGCAAGAGGTAGCTTGTTAAACTTGATTCAGATTTCATCTTTTGTAGGACAGCAGGCTTTGAGAGGTAAGAGAATAGACAGAGGATATCATGGAAGATCTCTTTCATGTTTTGAGAAAGGAGACTTAAGTCCTGAAGCAAGAGGTTTTATTAAGAATGGTTTTAAACAAGGACTGAAACCTCATGAGTTCTTCTATGCAGCTATGACTGGAAGAGACTCTTTGATGGATACTGCGTTGAGAACGCCTAAGTCTGGTTACTTGTATAGAAGACTATCCAATGCATTGACTGACCTTATTGTAAGGCCTGACGGTTCAATAAGAAACGCTTCTGGAACAATTGTTCAATTCTCTTACGGCGGTGACGGAATTGATGTTGCGAAATCTTTTGCAGGAAGCATTGATGTTGATGGAATTATAACATCTGTTTTGGAAGGTGAAACACATGACTAATGCTCAAATTTTTGAGGAATATTCGGGAAAACTTCCCGAGAATCTTTTAGAAGAGATTAAATTAAAGGTTCCTAAGAGGATATCAAAAGACAAATTAAAGAAAATTTTAGATTTAGCTGTAGAGGAGTACGAACAAAGTTTGGTTGAGCCAGGCGAAGCTGTTGGTCTAATTGCAGCACAATCTATTGGCGAACCTGCAACGCAGATGACTCTGAATACAAAGCACTTCTCAGGAGTTGCAGAAATGAACGTTACTTTAGGTTTGCCAAGAATTATTGAGGTTGTTGATGCTAGAAAAACTCTGTCAACTCCCTCAATGAATATTTACCTTAAACCACCTTACGATAAGGCTAGCAAGGAAGAAGTTAAGAACTTTGCAAACAGAATTAAGGAGACTCATCTTAACGAAATTGCTACACAGATTGATGTTGACTTGGCAGACCAAAAGGTGGAAATTACTTTGGATATGGATAAAATAAAAGCGTTGGAGCTTAAACAAACAGTTATAAAGAAAGCAATAAAGAAACAGATTCGGGGGCTTAGTGAGAAAGATATTGTGTTCGAGAAGGACAAAATTGTGTTGAAGATTCCTGAATCCCTCTCAAAGGAACAAGAGGTTGACCCTATTTTTAAAATCAAAGAGAAGATAAAAGATGTTGTTGTTGGCGGCATCCATAATATAACTCAAGTATTGCCTGTTTTAGAAAATGGAGAGTATGTTATTAAGACTGCAGGCTCAAATCTAAAAGCCGTGCTTGCTTTGGATTTTGTTGACCCTTCCAGAACAATTACGAACAACATCTTTGAGATCTATGATGTGTTAGGAATCGAAGCTGCGAGGCAAGCCATATTTAATGAGATTTATTCACTTATCGAACAGCAAGGTTTGAATGTTGATGGAAGACATATTCAACTGATTTCTGATGCAATGTGCGTTAGTGGCAAAATTTCAGGAATTACAAGATATGGGATTATTAAAAGTAAAAGTAGCGCACTCTCTAGAGCTGCGTTTGAAACCCCAATTAGGCATCTTACTGAGGCCGCATTATCTGGAGAGGTTGATGAGTTCAAGAGCGTAAATGATAGAGTAATGGTTAATGGAATCTTGCCCGTTGGTACAGGTTTGGTTGAGATTTCTATGGATTTAACTAAACTAAATCAAGGTGGTGATGCAAATGAAGAGTAAAGATATGGAGAAAAGTATTCGAGAAGCTTTAGATAAAAACAAGTTAATATTTGGGTTTAATAAAGTGCATGAGGCGGTTGTTGGAGGCAATGCAACTGCAGTTATTGTATCTTCAACTTGCGAAGAAAGCAGAAAGAATGTTTTAAAGCAGTTATGCGATTTGGCTAAAATTGATTTTATAGAGAGTAATCTAAATAGCAAGGAGTTAGGTATTTTGTGCAGAAGGCAGCACAATGTAGCTACAGTAGTAATAACTAAATAATCTGAGAAACAAATGGCGCGTACAAAACTTGACTTAAATCTTTTAAGGTATATTAATTTATTTGAATCAATTTCCCAAGCAAGAGTTAAGGATTGCTTTGAAGACCTAATGGGGAATCTTATCTTCATAGTGTATCCTGGAGAAGCTAGTAAAGCGATAGGTAAGAGAGGGGTCAATATTAACAAAACATCCTCTTTGATTAATAAAAAAATTAAGGTTGTGGAGTTTAATCCAGATGTAGAAAAATTTATAACTAATCTCATTTATCCGCTAAAAGTAAACTCTGTAGAGTTTAATGATGGTTTAGTGATTATAAAAGATAACGATAGGCAGAAAAAGTCAATGCTTATCGGAAGAAATGCTAAGAACCTAAGGTTCTTGGAATCAATCGTAAAGAAATACTTTCCACAAGTTAATGAGATAAAAGTCATATAGGTGAAGATTATGGCAAAAAAAACAAACGGCTTATTTGCTGCTAAGAAAATTGTAAACAAGAGGAAGAAGTTTAAATGGTCTAGTTCAGAGTATGTTAAGAGAGTTTTAAATCTTAAAGAGAAATTCGATCCTTTAGGTAAAGCTCATCAGGCTAGAGGTTTGGTTGTTGAAAAGGTTCAATTAGAAGCTAAACAGCCTAACTCAGCTATGAGAAAATGTGTTAAAGTTCAACTCACAAAGAATGGTAGAATCGTGACCGCATTCTTGCCAGGAGATGGTGCGACTAAATTTGTTGATGAACACGATGAAGTTGTAATCGAGCGTATTGGCGGTAAGATGGGCAGGTCAATGGGAGATATTCCTGGAGTTAGGTTTAAAGTTATTAAAGTTAATGACCAGTCTTTGGAAGCCTTAAGAAAAGGCAAGATTGAGAAGGCTAGGAAGTAAGCCTAGCTTTTCTTTTTCTTTTATAATTTTTTGATTTGTTTTGTGTTTGTTTTTTACGCAGCGTTATAAATTTTCTTTCTTAAAATCTATATTAAAATAGTATTACAAAAGTATAACAAACCTTTTAAAGTGCTGAATGAATTTTCTTAATGCGATGGTTAACTTAAGCAATAATTTTGAAACTTTCTTGAAAGATGCTGAGAATGCAGCGCTAACTTTTAAGAGTTTAAAACCGCACAGAGTTAGACTTGTATCTCATCTGGATGCTGATGGCATTTCATCTTCTGCTATCTTGGTAAAGATGTTGAATAAAGAGGGCATTCTTTATAATTTGTCTATTGTTCAAAAAATTAATACTACTTTGCTTAATGTGGTTAAAAAAGATTCATCAGAGGTTGTTATATTCTCAGATTTAGGTTCGGGAAATCTTGAAGAGATAAAAGAAACACTTAAAGATAAGAAAGCAGTTTTCATTTTGGACCACCACGAGATTGAACTTGACAACTTAGAGTTGCCTTCAAATATTTTTTTAGTGAATCCGCATAAGCAAGGTATTGATGGTAACAGCGAGATCTCTGGGAGCGGTGTTTCCTACTGGTTTTCTTATTTTGTGAATGACTCTAATAAAGAATTAGCGTATCTTGCAATTATTGGCGCGATAGGGGATATTCAAGAGAATAATGGTTTTATTGGTTTGAACGAGATTATAAAACAACATGCGATTCAAAGCGGTAAATTAATAGAAAAGCCTGGATTGAAGATCTATGGTTCGCATTCTAGGCCGTTACATAAACTTTTAGAGTATTCTACTGATCCTTATATTCCTGGAGTGAGTGGTTCTGAAAGTAATGCCATTCAGTTTCTTAAGAGGTTGAATATTCCTTTACAGAACAAAGACGGTTCCTGGAAGAAATTTGTTGACCTCTCTGAAGACGAAAAGAAAAGGTTGATTTCAGGCTTAGTTATGCTTTTAGCAAATACTCGAGATGATCCCGAGCAAATAATTGGTCCTGTTTATGAGATCACTGAGGAACCTTTAAGCTCACAATTAAGAGATGCAAGGGAGTTTGCAACTTTTTTAAATGCCTGCGGTAGACTTGGCAAGGCTTCTATTGGTATTGCAGTTTGTTTAAATAACGAAAGGTTGAAGAAGCGTTCTAACCAGGTGTTATTAGATTATAAAAAAGAGATCATCAGAATGATGCGCTGGTTCAGGGCAAATCAAGATAATCCAGAATATGTGATTAGAGGGAATAATTATTTGATAGTGAATGGGAAAGAGAATATAAGACATACAATGATTGGAACTTTTGCATCTATTTTATCAAAATCTTTGAATACAGAAGATGATTTGATGATCCTCACTTTAGCGCAAATTCCTGAGGAAAACTTGATCAAGGCTAGTTTGAGAAGTACAAAAGAAAACTCTAACTTAAAAGAGATTATACAACAGATAAGCGAGCGTTTAGGAATAAACGAATTCGGCGGGCATAAGAATGCTGCCGGAGCTTTTGTACCTATAGAGAAAGAGGAACAGTTCTTAGAACATGCACAAAGGGTTTTATCTTTAATGGCGATAGAAGAAAAAATAGATTAAAAAGTTATTCAAGGTCTTCAGAAGTGATTATCTGTTTTGCAGAGTACAAAGCTTCTGCTAGTTTCTTCCCTTTAGGCGTCAGAGACAAGTATTTTAGTCTGCCGTCTTTTACGAACTCAACAATTTTGTGCTCCTCTAAAGTTTTAAGCAACTTGACAACATGAGAATAAGTGCAATCAATCTCTTTGGCAATTACTGATGCATAGATCTTTGATTTTGAATTATAAAGTGTTATTAACATATTTACAGGCTTCTCCCGAAACAGAACATTGAACAACTCGTTTTTCTTCAAAAGTATCCCCTCCAAAAATTCTTTTAAAAAAGTATCTTTTTAAAATAACTTTTAAAACATTACCTTTAAGCTATACATATTGGAGTTTGTGCTTCTTTATAAATCTTTTCAAAAAAAATGAAAGCTTTAAGTTTTGTGAAAACTTTAATTAGAGAAATAATGCTAATCTTTTTAAATTTTGTCTAAAACTAGCTTTTGATAAAAATGAGAAATAATCAGAATTTTGAAAGAGAAATCTATGGAAAGGTTTCAGGATTAATTAGGCTCAAAACCTTAAATATTGTTGTTGTTTTTGATGGGAATAACGAAATAGAGATTGCTGATGTAAAGCAATTATCTAATAAGATTGATGTAGGTGATTTTGTTAGAGTTGTTGTGGTAAAAGATAGAAATTCTGAAAGGTTGAGATTGCTTAGAATAGAAAAACTTCATTTGGACCATAACTTTGTGAATAAATTTGAGGATCTCAGCAAAAGCTTTGTTGCCCCGGTTACTCAAGACAATATTGTTAAAAGTACAGCTTACGAGAAGCTGAAACCTTTATTTATTAAAGCAATCAATTTGATAAATCAAGCAGTTATTGATAGGCGACCAATCCTGATAAGACACCATTTTGATACTGATGGGTACTCTGGCGCAATAGCTATTGAAAAGGCAATAACTTCTTTAGCTTTGAAGATTAACAGGGATATGCAAAACAATCGCAATTTGCTGAAAAGAATTCCATGCACCTTGCCTTTTTATGACCTTGATGAGGCTGTTTCTGATATCAGCAGTTTCTTGGATTCGTCTTTAGATAAAGAACCTTTGCTTATTCTTATAGATAATGGTTCAACTAGCGAAGATGTTTTAGGTTTGAGAAAGTTAGCAATATACAACTTTGATGTTATTGTTATTGACCATCATGTTCCGTTGATTAACGAAGATGGGAGTTTTGAAGTGGATTCTTTAACAAAAGTGCATATTAATCCATATAAGGTTGGTTCGGATTCAAACATAACTGCAGGCATGCTGGGTTCAGAGATTGCTTATATGATTAATCCAAGTTTGAAAGATTTGGATTGTTTAGCAGCACTGTCTGGAATTGCTGACAGGTCTAATGCGGAGGAGTTAACCTCTTACTTAGAACTTGCGAAGAGCAAAGGTTGTGATGAAGAGTTCCTTAAGAAATTAGCGAAAGTGGTAGATTATTTAACTACTTCTATTAGGAGGAAAGAATCTAAAACGTTCATTGAAAACCTTTTCGATTTTAAGAACAAAATCCAGCAGAAAACCGTAAACTTGATTTATCCTGAGTTGGTTGAACTTGAAAAAAAGAGGATAAACACTTTGTTTAAGTTTTTGGAAAAATCTGAGAAGAACAACATTGTCATTGCAAAGTTTAATTTTGAGAACCTGATTAAACGCGGAGATTACCCTTCTAGCGGGAAGAGTGCAGGTTTAGTAATTGACGAGCTTAAACAAAAGTATGATAGGGTTGCAGTTATTGCTCATGGAGATGATTCCATGGTTGTTAGAACTTACGGAATTGACAAGGATATAAATGATTTTATTGCTTTGGAGCAAAAAGTTAAGCCATATACTGAAATTGAAGGTGGCGGACATATGCATGCCGCTTCAATAAGGTTTATAAAAGCTGTAAGAGATGAAGTGATGACTGATTTGGAAAAATGGCTGGTAGAAAATGATTGAATTTGTTATTATTATGTTTGCTTTTTTTGTAGGTTTTGTAGTTTACAAGGAAAGCAAGGAAGAGTTTCCTGCATTGAACTCTGGTCTGGATGTAATCGAGAAATTGATTTTGTTTGCAATTATTTTGATGTTGTTGTTTGAGCTTCTTTTTAGCTTTCAAACTTTCAGGGTTATTTTTGATTTGGTGATAATCTCGTTTTTAATTTTACTGCTTAAGAAACAAAACTTTTTGTTATGGTTCATAGCAAGTTTTATTATAGTTCTGACAAGTTCATCTCAAGAAGATTATCTTTTGCTGTTTCCTCTTTTGATATTATATTCGATGATTATAGGGAGAAAGTATAAAAACCTAAAATAGATGTTTCTTTTGAAATAACTTTATTTTGATTAATTTTACTTCTTGAATTCAGCATGGCCAAAGTTGATTATTAAATCAAAATCTCTTACTTGTATAGGGATATCACACCCACCAAAGTTCGAGCCAGCCCATAAGAAGAAAGTGATCGAAGGGAATTTTTTTCTTAAAGAATCTACGACATCTTTTGATTTTGGCTTCAAGCCGTCAGGAAACTGTAAACAAACTTTTTTGTAGTTAGCAGTTCTTAATTCTTCTTCTACAGATTTCAAATCTAGATTTAAAGATAGCATTGGTATAGAATAAAAAAAACTAAAATAAAAAATTATCTAATTTAGAAGTACATATAACCTGGCTTCCATTTATTTGTTTTTTTCCAAGTCTTTCCGTCTTCACCCTTTGGAATTTCTTGGAAATATTTGGAATCTGATTTCGAGTGTCTACCCAATTTGTTTACCCCCTTCGCAAAAATGTTAGATAAAAGTGCGATTCTGTTATAATGTAAGTAATACTAGTATTTAAATGTTACTAAAAAATATATATTTTCAATAGAACTTTTTCAAAGGTTTAAAAAAAGTGTAGGGTTAAATTTAAAAACTTCTGTGAATCTACAACCTTTAAGCCCAGATCCTTAAGCCGGGTTGATTAATGATATCCGGAGAGTAATCTGGGCTTTATTCCTTACTTTTTCTAGTTTGTCTTGTTTGTTTCTTCTCTTTTATGAAGGGATATCTATATAGTGTCTTGCATTCTTTACATAAGTAAACTACATGATTCTTTTGTAACCTTACCCTTAGATTAATTCCAGGAATTAAAACGCTGTGGCACTTTTTACATATAAACCTTTTAACTTCTTTTGGAATGCTTGTTTTTGTTTTTCTTGAAAAGTATAGGATGTCTTCAACCATTTTTTTTGATAATTCCGGATTTTTAAAGAAAACTTTCTTAGCTGTTTTGAACCATTCGTTATAAATTTTTGATAATTCTGAGCTTTTTTTCATTTTGTTAGTTTGCTTTTTCTAAATTTGATAAGCATCTCCTTCAGATGCAGTAATTACTTTGATTTTTTTAAAATTCTTTTCGACAAAATCTTTGAAAACAATGCTGTTTTCAGGAGTGCTGTGAGCAGGAATAACTCTCTTTGGCAAAAGCAGTTCTAATAGTTCGCGATGGTCTTGTCTTGAAGCGTGTCCTGAAACATGCACATCTTCATAGATGTTAACATTTTTGTTTTCTAGGGAAACTCTTAATCTCTCACGGTTTCTCATGTTCTCTTCGTTTGGGATGATATTACTAGAAAAGATAACTGTGTCTTTTCTCGTGAAATTGAACATATCGTTGAAAACAATTCTTGAAAGTATTGAGTTTGGTTCACCTTGGTGGCCTGTGCAGATGATTAGGTAGTGTTTTTTGTTTTTCTCAACTCTTTTTAAAATTCTAACAAGTTGTCTGTTAAATCTGATTAGTTTGTACTTTGAAGAGAACTTTACCAAATTAATAGATTCAGCAGCTTTAATGTATTTAAACAGACTTCGACCAATGAATATGGGCTGTCTTCTGATTTTCTTTGATAATTCAACAAGGCTTTTGAGTCTTGCAATGTGAGAGGAAAAGGTTGTAACGAAAATTGCTGAACTTAATGCATTGCTTTCCGTTAATACATCTTTTAACATAGCTCTTGCAACAGATTCCGAAGGAGTTTTTCCTAATCTGTTAGCATATAATGAATCTATGATTAATAATTCAGGGTTCCTAAATTTAGCAAGCCTTTTTAAGTTGGGTTTATCTCCAACGATTGGTGAAAAATCAATCTTATAATCATTTGCATAGACTATGTTTCCCTCAGGTGTTTCTACAACAATGAAAACCGTATGGGGCACAGAATGAGAACTTGCAATGAAATGCACCTTGAAATTTTTAGAAACAATGATTTTAGAGTTTGGTTTGGAAACCTTTATTCTAAACTTCGTATCAGGAGAGATGTCTCGTTTAAGTTCTTTTAATACTGCAATTGTATAAGGAGTAGCGATGATTGTTGCGTTCTTAAACAATTTGCCTAAGAAAGGAATAGCGCCAACGTGATCTAAGTGAGCGTGCGAAGGAATTATTGCCTTTACTGTATCTAATAGGTTTTGGACCCTTCTTATATCTGGCACCGAACCCGAATTTAACAATTCATCTATACTGATAAACTTGCTTTCCTGCGTTTCATTGATTAAAGGGATGTAGTTGTCTAAGTGTAGTCCTAAATCTAACACTATTGATTCGTTTTTATACTTGATTAGAGTCATGTTTCTCCCGATTTCCTGGAAACCACCTAAAGTGTAGAGTTCTATAGTCATAAATTGATGAAAGAAAAGCGCGTTTTTAAACATTCCTACTAAAAAGAAGAAAATTTAAATATAACACTCTCTCTTTTATCAACCATGAAACTCAAAGATAGAATCAGTATACTCTTTTGTTTATCTTTAGTACTGCTTTTGATTACTGTGCAAACTGCTGTAGCCTCAAATGTTACTGTTGAAAATCTTAACAACAAGATTTCAGGAAACAGTTTTGCCGAGTTTCTGGTAAAGATTGAAAACACGGACAATTTTACTAAGGAATATTCTCTTGACTTTGGAATTAGGCCTCAGTGGAGTATTATTACGCAACCACTTTACACCTTAGAACTAGGTCCTGGCGAAAGTGGAAGTTTTCATGTATATGTCAAAGCTAAGAGCGAGATGCCTTCTGATCACTATGTTATTCCTTTTACAGTTGAATCAGATGATGAGAAAATCTCTGAAACTCTCTATATTACTTATGGTGACATACCAGAATCTGAGCAAGCGTATAAACCAACTGTTAAGATGTTCGTTACAGTAGAACCTAGTTATTCTATTGATCCCAGAGAGCCTTTTAGATTTAAACTCATTTTAAACAATTATAATGTTTTGAACTTAAGCGATTTGAGGGTTATCATCTTTGGAGCAGGCCTTAATATCGAAAAGAGCATATCTCTTGGTCCTTTAGAAACCCGCAAGAATTATTACATAGATGCACAGATTGACCCTCATACATCTCCTGGAAAAAAAGATATTACTGTTGCTTTAGATAAAGATGGAAAGATTATAGCGACAGACGATGATTTAGTTATTGATGTTTTGCCTTATAATGATACTCAAATCAATGTTAATAAAACCCAAAAACATTTGATAATCAGAAAAGAGATTACGATACTTAATAATGGGAATCAACAGCTTAATTTTAGATACAAAGTCAAAACGAATTATTTTAGAAATCTGTTTATCAAAACGAGCCCTGACGCTTACACTTTAAAGGAGGATGGTAATCTATACTTAGCGTGGGATGTTGCTTTAGCTCCTAAAGAGAATACAAAAATTGTTATTGTAGAAAATTATTTGAGTCTAGTGATAATCCTTGTTTTAATAGCACTAATCGTTTTAGGTTATTTTCTATTTAGGAGCCCTATTGTGTGTGAGAAAAAGGTTCAGATTGAAAAGACTGAATCAGAAACAAAGATCAAAACAAAGATTATTGTCAAGAACAGGTCAAATAAACAGATAAAGGATTTAGTTATTAAGGAATTGGTTCCTCCAATTTTGAGTGTTAAGTTAATTAAACAGATTGGCATCTTGGAGCCGTCAAAAGTTATCCAACATGAAAAGAAAGGAACATTATTAGAATGGAAGATTGATGTGCTTGAGCCTTTAGAAGAGAGGATTATAATCTACAGGAGTACAACCAAGTTAAGTATTATCGGAGAGTTGCTTTTGAAGAGTACTTTGGTAAAGTATAAGGTCGGAAATAAGGAGAGGATCACAAAATCAAATTCTGTAATAACTCAGATTTAATTTTTAATTTTTATTAACTTTTTAGCTAGGTTTGAAAATGTACTTTCCTAAACTTGAAGAAATTAGACATTTAAGATTACAATTGAACCTTAGCCAAAAAAGGTTGGCTGAGCTAGCGGGTGTTTCTCAATCAATTATTGCCAAGATAGAAAAGGGCAAGGTTTCTCCTTCTTATGAGATTGTTGTTAAGATATTTTTGACATTAGAGTCTCTTAGGAAAAAGAACCAAATTAAGGCTAAGGATGTAATGAATAAGAAAGTAGTTTTTTGTTATGAAGATTCTCTTGTTAAAGATGCTGTTTCTAAAATGCTGGAAAAAGGTTTTTCCCAGATGCCTGTATTATCTAGGCAGAATTCTATTGTAGGATATATCTCTGAACAAATTCTATTAAAGAAACAGAATTTAATCAAAGAGGACACATTGATTAAAGAAATTATGGAAAGGCCTATGCCTACTTTTGATGAGGATATAAGTCTGGATATTATTTATGAAGTGCTTGAACAATATCCTATGGTTATTATAGTTTCCCATAATGGCAAGATTGAAGGCATAATTACAAAATCAGATGTTTTGAAGAAGAACATCCTAAACAAGTAAATGAGAATAATAAAACAAGAATAATAAATAAAAAAAACAAAGTGAGAAATAAAAAAATTTATGCAGAAACTAATTCTGCAAGTTCTGGAGTATACTTCCAGTTCTTTGGCAGTTTGCCAATTTTTATGTAGTATTTAACAAGTCTTCTAATCTTTGATTCTGTTAGTTGCAAACCTCTCTTCGCGGTCATATCTTTATGATTTGCTTCAAGATGTTTTCTAATGCTGTTAGCTTTTCTCATAAGGTTTAATAAGTCTTCGGGAATCTCTTGCTTCATTCCTTTTTCTTCTAGAATTTGAGTGATCTTCTTTCCACAAGCTTCTTTTACATCAGGGATTCCATAGGAATCTCTTAAGATTAAGCCGATTTTGGAAGCAGTATTGCCTTCCTTGGCTAACTTTACAACAAGCCTTTCAATTTCTTTAGCAGAGTATCTTTGCCAATGTTTGGCTTCTTTTTTTAACGGCTTTTTTGAACTAGATTTACCTTTTTTTCTTGAGTACATTCGTGCCATTGTTTTCACCCGGCATGGCCCAGCTTTTTACCAGACCATCCAATTCAGAGTGATAGAAGTTCATTTATAAAGTTTTTCTTAAGAGTGCCAATTTTGTTAAAGCATAATCTAAGGAAAGCTTTAAATATTAGTTTCCATTTCGTTTATTTAAAGTTGACTTTGTTGATTTAAGGTTGACAGAGGTTTGGTTAAAATGACTGATTCAGAAAAACAAAAGAAGAACGAAAAGAATGAAATGAATGAAAAACACGAAAAACAAGAGAAGCTTGATGAAAAAGATTCTAAGGAAAAATCTGAATCTATGAAGAAAGGTGAAAACATAGAACAAGAACTTTCTAATAGGATTCAACAATTAGAAGATGAGAAAAAGGAATTGGAAAAATTAGTCAAGAGAGTTGCTGCAGATTTTGATAATTATCGTAAAACTGTTGAGCGAGAAAAAGACCTTCTGATAAAAAACTCCAGCAGAAGGATTATTGAAAAAATACTTCCTGTTTTGGATAATTTTGAATTGGCTTTGAAGGATCCTAAACTTAAGGACGATCCTTTTGTCAAAGGTGTTGAATTAATCTACTCTCAATTGTTGTCTCTTTTAGAACAAGAGGGATTGAAACCTTACAATCCTTTGGGCGAGAAGTTTGACCCAAAAACCTGTGAGATTTTACTAGTAAAGACTGACGATAAAGAAGAAGATATGAAGATTGTTGATGTTATTCAAAAAGGATATTTTCTAAATGATGTTTTGATTAGGCCGGCAAAAGTTGTCGTGGTAAAACGAGGTGAGAAAGATGAGTGAGAAAATCTTAGGTATTGATTTGGGAACAACCTTTTCAGCTATGGCTATTCTGCAAGGAGGAAAGCCTGTGATTATTCCAAATGCTGAAGGTGAGAGGACAACTCCGAGCGTTGTTCATATAAAGAATGGCGAAATCGTTGTTGGAACTCCTGCAAGAAGGCAAGCCATTGTTGACCCCGCGCATACTGTTATGAGTATTAAGAGGAGAATGGGTGAAGATTATAAAGTTAACATAGATGGTAAAGAGTACACGCCGCAACAGATTTCAGCATTCATTCTTCAAAAATTGAAACGAGATGCTGAAGAGTACCTTGGTGAAAAGATAACGAAAGCAATAATCACTTGTCCAGCATATTTTACTGATGCGCAAAGGCAGGCAACCAAGGATGCTGGAAAGATTGCTGGTTTAGAAGTTCTTAGAATCATTAACGAACCTACTGCGGCAGCGTTAGCTTATGGCTTAGATAAGAGTGAGGACCATAGGATTTTGGTATTTGATTTTGGCGGCGGTACTTTTGATGTTTCGATTTTAGAATTAGGAGACGGCGTCTTTGAGGTTAAATCTACTTCAGGAGATAATCACTTAGGAGGAGATGATGTTGATAGAGTTATTATGGATTGGTTGATTGATGAGTTTAAGAAAGAAACAGGTATTGATTTAAGCAATGATAAAGTAGCTTTGCAAAGATTGAAAGAAGCAGCGGAACAGGCTAAAAAGGAGTTGTCAAGCAAAACAGAAACTGAAATTAATCTTCCTTTTATTACGGCTACAGAAAATGGGCCTTTGCATTTGAATAGGAAATTAAGCAGAGCTTTGTTTGAAAAGTTGATTGAAGATATTCTTGAAAGGTTGAAAGGTCCTTTGGAAGAGGCTTTGAGGGATGGCGGTTTTAAGAAGGAAGATATTGATAGGGTTATTTTGGTAGGTGGAAGCACTAGGATTCCTGCAGTGCAAAGAATGATTAAAGATGTTTTAGGCAAAGAACCGGATAAGAGTGTTAATCCTGATGAAGCTGTTGCGTTGGGTGCTGCAATTCAAGGCGGTGTGCTTTCTGGCGAGATCAAAGACTTATTGTTGTTAGATGTTACACCTCTTAGTTTAGGTATAGAAACCCTTGGCGGAGTCATGACTGTAATAATACCAAAGAATACAACGATTCCAACAAGAAAAAGCAAGATTTTCACAACCGCAACTGATAATCAGACAGCGGTAACTATTAGAGTATTCCAGGGGGAAAGACCTATGGCTGAAGATAATAAGCTGTTGGGTCAGTTTGATTTAGTTGGAATTCCTCCCGCACCAAGAGGCGTTCCACAAATAGAAGTTACTTTTGATATAGATGCTAACGGTATTACGCATGTTTCAGCAAAGGACAAAGCAACAGGAAAAGAACAGCAGATTAAGATAACAGCAACTACTAATTTAAGCGAAGAAGAAATAGAAAGAATGCGGAAAGAGGCTGAAGAGCATAGGAAAGAGGATGAAAAGAAAAAGCATAAAGCTGAGGTTATCAATAATGCAGATGCTTTAGTTTACTCTTTGCAGAAAACTCTAAATGATTTAAAAGGTAAGGGAAAGGATGACAAGATTAAACAAATTGAAGATAAACTTAACGAGTTAAAATCTAAGGTTGATGTTTTGATTAAGAAAGAATTGTCTCAAGTGAGCGATTCAGAAGTTGATGAACTAGAAAAGTTAAGTAATGAGGTTAACAAGATGGTGTCTGATTTGGCAACAGAGATGTATAATGCGGCAGCTCAACAAGGAGCGCAAGCCAACACAAATAATGCAAACAACACCGATAGTGCAAACAGTGATGAAAATAAAGATAATGTTAGAGACGCTGATTTTAAAAAGGAGTAAGTTTTACTCTTTGATTATTTTTTAACTGTTTTGTTTTATAATTTTTTAAGTGCATTAAAATGGCTAAAGATTATTATGAGATTTTGGGAGTGAGTAGGAATGCAACTAAAGAAGAGATTAAGAAAGCTTATAGAAAGCTCGCTAAAAAGTATCACCCTGATTTGAATAAAGATGACCCTTCTGCTGCTGAGAAGTTTAAGGAGATTAATGAGGCAGCAGCTGTTTTGTTAGATGATGAGAAACGAAGGCAGTACGATTTGTATGGCTCAGATGCTAATTTTGATTTCTCGGGAAGCAATTTCGGTTCAGACTTTGGATTTAATTTTGATTTTGATGACATTTTTGATATGTTCTTTGGGGATTCTTCCAGAAGAAGAAGCTCTTCAACAAAACGCGGTGAAGATATCTATTTAGATTTAGAAGTTGACTTAGAAGATGTTGTTCATGGTTCCGAGAAAAAGGTGAGTTATACAGCATATGATGTCTGTGATGTTTGCAATGGTAGAGGTTTTGTTAATGATAATGATGTTCAAATCTGCGATGTTTGCAAAGGTCACGGTTATGTAAAGAATGTAAAAAGAACAATCTTCGGAGTGTTTTCAACAACCACTGTTTGTAAGAAGTGCGCTGGCGAAGGTAAGATAATCATTAACCCTTGTAAGAAATGTAAAGGAACTGGAAGACTTCTAACTAAGAAGCAATTAGTTGTGAAAATACCTAAGGGAATAAACAACGGAGAGATTCTTAGGGTTCGCGGAGAAGGTAGCGCAGGGCTTAATTCAGGAGTTAAAGGCAATCTGTACATTAGGGTTTATGTGAGGGAGCATCCTGTTTTCAAGCGGAAAGGTAATGATCTTTATGTAGAGGTTCCGGTTTCTTTTGTCAAATTAGCCTTAGGAACTAAAATAGAGGTTCCTAACTTGTCTAATCAAAGGATTATCCTAAATATTCCAAAAAGCACAGAGACGCACACTTTATTTAGAATCAAAGGCGAAGGCATCAATGGTGGAGACCTTTATGTTAAAGTAATAGGCTCGTACAAATTAGATAAAGCAACTGAGAAAGCGTTGAAAAGCATTTCTGATAAAGTTTCTGACCCCTATCTTGATTTCGTGAAAAAGAATGAAAAGTTCTTTCCTAAGAAATAAGTCTAACAAGAGAATCATAAAAATAAATAAGTAAAGTTCATGAAGATGTTGTTTGCTGCTTCTTCATAAGTTACTTTTTTTATTTTAGATATTTCTTCTATGCTGTATGAAACATTCCACGGATAGTTTGTCTCATTCTTTACAGGAGCCAAGAATGGAGAATCTGTTTCTGTGAGCAACCTGTTTAAAGGCACTTCTTTTACAAGCTGTTTAAACTGCTCGTTTCTAGCAATGATTGGCGGGATAGAAAAGAACCAGCCTCGTTTTAGGATTTCGAGAATCAATTTCTTTTTACCTGTAAAACAATGGAATACGATTTTTCTGTAAAGCAGGTTTTCATTTGGAATAATCTCGTCTAGAAGTTTGATGGTTTCTTCTTCGGCTTTTCTTGTATGCAATATCAAAGGTTTGTTATTTCTGATAGCGATCTTTACAATCTCTTTTAGAATCTTTTTTTGTTTGTCTAAGTTTCCGTAAGTTCCATCTAAGCCAACTTCGCTTATTGCAACAGCTTTGTTCAAATTTGTGGTTATAAAATCTAATTCTTCTTTAATCTCAGACTCGCTTTTTTTAACAACTTCCTCAGGATATAAACCTAAAGCCGGTAATATGAAAGGATATTTTTTATTTAACATTAATCCAAAAGTATTGCTCTCTTTTTCAAGTCCTGCATGAATTATATATTTGACATTTTTTTCTTTGCTTTTTGATATAATTTCCTCAATATCCTTGTCCTTGTAAAAATCGAGATGTGCGTGACAGTCAACTAGCATTTTGATTTAATTGATTTTTTAGGCTTTATTTATCTTTTGGAATTCTAATAGAAGACAGCCCTTGCCGGGACTTGAACCCGGGACCTCATCCTTACCAAGGATGCGCTCTACCGACTGAGCTACAAGGGCGTATCAAAAAAAGTTTTAATGTTTTATTTATATTATTTACGATTTGAATCTTTATTTTGAATGATTCTTAAAAAAATTTTTAAAAGAACTCGTTATATCCATAAGTTATGAAAGCTAAAAAAGAAGATTTTGTAGAAATAATATATACAGGTTATTTATTGGATGGCACGATTTTCGATACGAATGATGAGGCTGTCGCTAAAACACAAGGATTGGATTCTTCAAACCTGAAACCTCTTAGGTTTAAACAAGGTTCTGGTTTCGTTGTTAAAGGACTCGATGAAGCGATCATTGATAAAGAAGTTGATAAAGAATACGAAGTAGAACTTGAACCTGAGCAGGCTTTTGGGAAGAGGTCCAAGGATTTGATTAGGTTAATTCCATTAACAAAGTTCTATGAGAATCAATTAAATCCTGTGGTTGGTTTACAGGTTGAAATAAACGGTCAGGTTGGTGTCGTTAAATCAGTTACTGGTGGTAGAGTTTTGGTTGATTTTAATCATCCTCTTGCTGGAAGGAAAGTGAAGTATAAGTTCAAGATTCAAAAAATCTTTGACAAATTAGAAGATAAGCTTAATGTTGTCTTTGAGATGATTTTAAATCAAACCGCAAAGAACATAACTGTTAAAGACGATGTGGTTAGTGCAGAATTAGATTTGGATTTAAACGATAAATTAAAGAAGTATCTAATAGAACAGATTAAAAAATATCTGCCTGAATTAGAAAACAAAACTATTGAATTAAAGTCAACTAAAGAAGCAAAGAAAGAAGAGTAGTTTTGTAGAATAAATTAAAACTACTTTTTTACTTCTTTTTGACTCTACAATCAAGTGAATATAAATCCTTTTAAAGTATATATGCCTATTTCTGAGTGAGTATGCCTGTCGAAGTCAAGACTGAAATAGACAATATTGTAGATATTGTTAAAAAAAAGAAAGAGATTAGCATAGATGAATTATCTAAACAGACCAATATTAATAGGGATATTCTTGAAGAAATATTGCATTTTCTTGAAGAGCAAGGATATTTGAAATTAGAGTACAAGCTTACTAACACTTTTGTTAAGGCTGTTGAAAACTCTGGAGCAAAGGTAAAACTGCAAAAACCCGCAGAGGATGACAATTTTGAGTATCATTTTGCATCTTTAAGTTCTGATGAAATTGAGAAACCTGCATCAAAGATTAGAATTGTTCTTGAGAAATTACTTTTTCTTGATTTAAGTGTTGAGTTGTTTCAGTGGAAAAAATTATTTGTGTTGACTAAAAAGGTTTTATCATTGATTACTGCATCAATAAATTACTTTGACCCAATTACTGTTGAGCGATTGAATGAGGTAATGGCGCAAGTTTTATCAGCTTTAGATTCTGCAAAAAGAAGTTTGATTGATAAAAATGTTAGTTCTTATTTTGAGCGCATTAAGGAACTTTATCTTTTGCTGGGACAAGTTTACAGGATTCTTGATGAAAAACATCTCAACTTTTTATCAACACCTGTTTCAAAAGTTTTACAGGTTGTTAAGAAATATGTTCTTTTTAATTCAAAAAAGGAGGAGATCTTTTCGTTACTTTACGCTACTTTAGATGCGCTACGCAAACAAGATTTGAATGTTGCAGAGGAAAATAGTAAGAAAATCATTCAGTTATTGAATGAACAAAATTTTTATGACCTCTCCGAATTAAATCAGGAACAAAAACTCGGGTTGAGCAAAGCTCTTTCAATAGTATCATCAGTTTCAACTGATCTTAAGTCTTTGAAAGAGTATTTTAAAAACTTTGTTAGTCTTATAGAGCAAGTTATTAAGAACATTACTTTAGACGAAATTGATCTCAATTCAGAAGTTGAAAAAGAGTTATCTGAATCCCAGGAGGATACAAATACGAAAGATGTTGAAGAGCTTAAGAAAGTAAAAGATGCTTTTTTTAAACAAGTAAATGAAGTGTTAAATAATCCAGATTCTTCACAGAACTTTTCGAAACAGGTTTTTTCCAAGAATCAAAAAGAAACTTCGCAGGAACAAACTGAAAAGAAAATAACTGAACCAAAAAGTGTTTTAAAGGAACAAGGTTCTAGTGAAGACTTGGAGAATTTGAAAAAGGTTCAGGTTTTACTTGTCAAAACTAAGAGGTTTTTTGAAGAGAAAAATCTTCAAGAGGCGCTAAAGACAATTTCTTTGGCAAAAGCTAGCTTGGCTAAAATTTCTAATAGATTTTATCTTTTGAAAAAAATTGAATTGGGAAAAGAAATATATTCTCTTGAATCTAAGCTTATAGAGAACTTTGTTGCAGAAAACAAAGAGCGTATTAATAACCTTTTTTCACAAATCTCCGAGAAAATTAAGCAATTAGATATATACATCAAACAAAAGGACTTTAAGTCATTTACAGAACTTTATTCGAAGTTGAAAGAGCTTGTTTCTCAGATACCTGAGCAGTTTAGTATTGAAAAAAACCATTTACAAATAATGTTGTTAAAAGAACTCGTTCAAGCACAAGTACTAAGATATCAGAATATTGATGAACAATTTTCAAAGGTTAAATCAGAATTTTTTAAGTTGAGAAATCTTTTTGAAGCTGCCGAACATAAGAAAGATACTCTTAGAATGATGCTGATTTATTCGAAAATGCAGAAACTAATCCTTTCATTAGAAGATTCTCAGTTTAAATATACACTGCTTACAGACTTGGATAGATTGTATCTAAGACTATTGGATTTAATTGAAAAAGAAAGATTGGAAAAATATGATAAATTTAGAAGTTTAGTAGACATATTGCTTCAAAAAACTAATGAAGAGATTGATAAAAAACGTTTTGATTCGGCAAGAGAATACTATCATAAAGCACTGCTATTGATTAAAAAATCTCCTCCAGGCTTCTTTGAGGAAAATGCAAAGTTGAGGCAGAAAGTTATGGAAACTTATCAAAAACTTGTTTCTGAGATGGAAAAAATAAAACAGAGTTTAGCCCCAACAACGGAATCATAAAATGAGCGCTCATGAGAAAATTTTGGACGAGTATGAAATACGATTCAATAAGTTAATAGTTAATATTCGAATTGTTGATTATGAGGATGAGTTCGTACCATTTTATCTAGTTTCTATTTTGAACTTAAGTAAAGTTACCGAAGGTATTCTTGAAAAGATTAAAGAGGACTTTGTTTCAAAAGTTAATACTGGCGCAATTAGTTTTTCTTTTGAAGGCGGTTATAAGTCTCTGGAAGAAAACTTTATTGCAGAACTTAAGTTGTTAATCAAAAAGTATTTCCCGCATATTGATAAACCCACATCAGATTTCTTAGTAAGTCATTTGATTCAAGAAAGCTTAGGTTTAGGCAAAATTGAGATTTTGTTACACGATAAAAACCTAGAAGAGATTGTTGTTAATAATTCAAAAGAACCAGTCTGGGCATATCATAGAAAATTTGGTTGGGTTAAGACAAACATATATATTGAAAATGAGAAGAAAATAAGGCATTACGCAACCTTAATTGGAAGAGATGTTGGTAAGGATATTACAGTTTTAGAACCTTTGATGGATGCTTCTTTAAGAACAGGCGATAGAGTTAATGCTACTTTGCATCCAATTTCTACTAAAGGCAATACTTTAACCATTAGAAAATTCGCGGACAAACCTTGGACAATCACTGATATGATTCTTAATGGAACTATTACTTCGGAAGTTGCTGCTTGGATCTGGTTGGCTATAGAGTTTGAACTTTCAACTTTGATTGTTGGTGGGACAGGTTCAGGTAAGACATCTATGTTAAATGCTTTAAGCAATTTCTTTCCTGCAAACCAGAGGATAATTAGCATAGAAGATACACGAGAACTTGCGTTGCCAGAGCATTTACATTGGGTGCCTATGGAAACCAGGTTGCCAAATCCCGAGGGCAAGGGCGAAGTAACTATGTTAGACTTAGTTGTAAACTCTTTGAGAATGAGGCCTGATAGGATTCTTGTTGGAGAGATTAGAAGAAAACGCGAAGCTGAAGTTTTGTTTGAAGCAATGCACACAGGACATTCAGTTTATGCTACTTTGCACGCCAATAATGCTAGCGAAGCGATTTCCAGATTAACAAACCCTCCGATTGATATTCCTAAATTAATGCTTTCATCTTTGGGATTATTGGTTGTTCAGTATAGAAACAGGAGGACTGGAAAAAGAGTTACTTTACAGGTCGCAGAGATAACCGAAACTGGAGATGCGAAGGTTATTTTCCAGTATGACTTAAAGAATAATAAGTATGTACAATTGAATACACCTGATAGGTTGCTTTCAGCAATTTCATTGTATGCAGGACTTAACCAAGAGGAAGTTGAGAATGAAATTAAGGAGAAGAAGAAATTCTTGGATTGGCTAGTTCAGAACAACATTAATGATGTTAACAAGGTTGGTTTGTTGATATCAAAATATTATAGGTCTAAAAAATAAAATGGTTAAGAGCAAGCTTTCTTTAGCGGATTTGAGGAGAAAATTAATTCTTGCTAAGATAAATCTAACACCAAAACAGTATCTTAACAAATTAAAGAAGAGTTCTTTAATGTTTTCTGCAATGCTAATTGTGGCTTTGGCTTTATTTTTAAGGTTTAAGTTTATTCTGTTTTATCCTGTTGTGTTTTTTGCAGTTTATCTTTTCTTCTTTAATTATAACTTAAAAGCGCTTGACCAACGAATATATAGACTTCGCAGAGAATTAGATAAAGAAGTTCTGTTTGCTGGCAGATATATCTTGTTGAAAGTTAGTGCTGGAGAACCTCTTTTAAATGTGCTTTATGACGCAGCTAATAGTTATGGTGTTTCTGGAGATTTCTTTAAAGGGTTGGTTATGTCAATAAATTCAGGGACGCCTGTGGAAGAAGCTTTGGAATTGGCTAGAGAAGTTACGCCTTCTGAAAAGTTTAAGAAAGTGTTGTATCCTATTGTTGTTTCTTTTAAAACCGGTGCAGAGATAAGTAAAACTTTGAAAGACACATTAGATTCAATAAAAGAAGAACTCTCATTAGAAATCAAGGCTTATGGAAAAAAACTCAACACAATTGTTTTGATGTATCTGATTTTAGCAGTGGTTTTTCCTTCACTGGGTTTAGGCTTATCTTCGATATTTTTGACTTTTTTGGGAATTAAGCTTAATCTTTTCTTTTTTGGTTTGATTTTGTTTTTTTTGGCTTTCATTCAGTACTTTTTCATTGTGCTTATAAGGGTTAATAGACCGACGGTTAATTTGTAAAATGGGTTTCGATGCTCTTTTTAGGATTATTGGAGAATCTTTGTTTCCAAGCAGGCTTAAGAAAGGTTTAGCAGAAAATTCTCTGAAAGCAGGCTTAGATAGACCGCCTTATCTTTTGTTTGGAATTCTATTTTTGGCAGGTTTTATTTCAGTAATCTTTGTTGACCTCTGGTTTGTTTCCAATGTGGATTTATCTTCAGTTTTGGGTTTAAGTTATAAAGCATCCTTATTGCTTCAACCATTTTCTATTTTTGTGATAACTTTCTCTTATTTGGCAGTTTATTTCTTTATAGTTCTTTCAGCAATTATGCTCTATTTTGATTATTCGGCATTTCAACGAACTAGAAGGATGGAGGCGTTGTTGCCAGATTTTTTAAAATCTTTATCTGAAAACTTGAAAGGAGGAACCACCCTTGAACAGGCGTTGTGGAACTCTATAAAACCTGAGTTTGGTGATTTGGCAAAAGAGATGCAGTTGGTTGTTAAAAGAATATCTTTGGGGGAGGATACTTCCTCAGCATTAATGAGTTTCGCAAACAAATATGATTCTGCAGAGATTAAGAGAACTTTTTCAATTATTGCTGAATCTTTAGAGAGTGGTTCAAATTTAACGCCGATTATAGATATGATTGCAGAAGAGTTGGTAGACACTTTCCAACTTAAAAAAGACATTGCAACCACAAACTTGAGTTATGTGATTTTTATTGTTGTTATTGTTGTTTTTGTGGCGCCTTTCTTGTTTGCATTATCTACTCAGTTTTTAATTATACTGCAATCTTTTTTACAGAAAATGTCCAGCGCGAATTTATCTTCTTTGAGTTCAACACAGAGCTCGGGTATTTTCCAACTATTTAAAGGATTGACTGAAGCTAAAGAGCCTACTATGACTCCTGAGCAGTTTGTTAATTTATCTTATGCAGTTCTGTCTTTAGTTTCACTTTTCTCATCTTTTATAATCTCTCAGATAAAAGATGGAAACTTGAAATCTGGCATAAAGTATGTGCCTGCTTTTTTAGCTTCCTCTCTAATTTTATTCACGATATTAGTCAAAGTATTGAGCAAATTCTTCTCAGCATTGATCTAATTTAGAAAAAGAAAATTGGAAAAAGAAATAAAAAATTTATTTCAACAGAATCTTGCAGTTATCTCCAAACAGCTCTTTTATTTTATTAAATTCCTTCAAACTAATCTCTGTTTTGAATTCTGTCTTTTCATTTCTGATCTCTGAATCAAGCTCGTCATACTCAATCTTTTTGAAATCCCAGCTTTTTGTGTTTGCAACAAGACATTCTTTTGTTTTAAGGTCCTTTATTACGAAAACTTTGTTCTTTGTGAATAATGCCTCTGCTAATTTATCTTTTCCGTAAGTAATCCTTAATTTTGCTCTTTCAATATCAAAGAATCTTTTCTTTTCAAAGTAGTCCTGCAATGCCCTAATTACAGAATCGCCTTTTTTCACTAGCTTTTCGATTTCCTGTTTGCTTAGTTTTTTGCGGCTCTCTGAATTCAGAATCTCTTTAATTGTTTTAAAATACTTCTCTTCTAATTCCCCAGAATCAACAAGTTCTTTTTTAAACGTATCTAATAGAGATTCGTCATCAACTTTTTTGAATCCAAAGTATACTAGAATCTTGCGCATAATCTGCTTAATGGTGCTTGTTAGGTTTGATAAAGATTCTTTGCTTTTGATGTTATCTATTTTCGTAAACAACTTTGATATGTTTTTTAGATATACTTCTCCTTTTTCTAACAGTTCATCAATTTCTTTTCCTGAGATTCGAGCTTTTTGTTTGTGTTCTATGGCTTTTCTTAAGGAGATTACTTCTTCTAATACCGAAATTTCGTCTTCATTAAGCAATTTTTCCTTATCCACAAAAATTTCCTTCATAAGTTTAGGTGTTTCTCTTGGAGTTGGAGGAGCAAGACCATAATGCATTAGTGCTGCCTGTGAAGGTGTTAATAATGCATAATATATGTCTTCCATGCCGATTTCTGTTATTTTTGATTTTACGTTCCTAATGATTCTTTCACCACTATTCATAAACATATCAATGGCTTCCCTGCTAGGCTTAATCTTGCCCATTGAGAGTAGTTGTTTCCAGGGCATGAAAATGCCTCTATCATAGAATGGAACACCGTATCTTAATAGGGTAAAGATTACAGGATTTGCGTCTCTTAAAGACTCCCAGAACTCAGTAAGGATATAAACCTGAATGTTTAGTTTGTTAAGGATTCCTGTAGCTTCTCCAGCTTCCATACCCATTCCAATAATGATTGCTCTCAACTTTTCTTTTAGTTCTCCACGAGTCATCTTTCTTACATCGGTGTCATCTACTACTACGAATACATCAACATCAGAGTTTTCAGTAGCTTTTCCTTGTGTGAGAGAACCTGAAAGCACATAAGAAACAATATACCTTTCAAATTTGTTTAGAACCATAGTCTTATGCACTTCTGCAAGTTTTATTGCCGCCAACATTCCTTTGTCATAAATTGCAGCACTTGTTGCAATTAATTTTAGATATTCATACTTACCTTCGTAGCAGTTTTGCCAGAGTTCACTAATTAATAAAGTAGAAGGATTCAATCTTTTATCAATTTCTTTTGCGATGCTTTGGAAGATAGCATTTAGTTTATCTTCCAACTCGGCTGGTGTTAGTTTTTTAGTATCCTGGTCGTTGACTAAGACCATTACATTTATTTTGTCATCGACTTTTTCTCCTTTTTCATTCTTCTTAGGAGGCAATAACGCTATGCCCAGAACATAGTCGCTGAATTTTTCCAGGATTTTATCCTTAAAAGAATTTAATTTCTTATGTAATTCTTCCAGTTCTTTATTTATTTTTTCAGGAGCTGCTTTTTTATCCATATTTCACACCCTTTTTTGAGTTAATTTATTTTGAATGGAACAGTTTTTAAATATCTTTTGTTTATTTATATTTGCTATGGATTTTGATAGGGAAACTATTTTTAAACAGGTTTTGCAGAGTTTAAGTAATAAACCGAGGTACAATGTTTTTGATGAGGAAGTTATTGGGTCTGTGTTTGAAGAAGTAGTATCTAAAAACGAGATTCTGTTCAATAAAGTTATGCAAGCAAAAAATCTTGAAAGGTCAAAGTATTTTAAGCAGTTCCTTTCATTGATAAAGACAAAACTTTACAAAAAATCTGCGATGTATTTTAGAGGAGAAACACATTTATCTATTACTGAACGGCAGATGTTTCCTCAAACCGTAGTTGATTTTCTCAAAGAGCACAATGTTAGAAAAGTTCTTGATTTAGGTTGTGGGCTAACGCCGTTAATATTTCCTTTTGATGAGATTAATATTGAGAGTTATCTTGCTTTTGATTTAAACAAGCAGGTTGTAGAAAGGGTTAATCTTTTTTTTAAGGAAAAAAAGTATAATGGGGTAGCAGAACAAAAGGATTTTATGAAATATCTAGATGATTTGCCTGAGACTGATGTTGTATTTCTGTTTAAGGTTTTAGATTTAATTGAAGACAAAGGGCATAAACTTGCTGAGACGATTGTTAAGAAATTGAAGGCGAAATACTTAATTGTCTCTTTTCCTTTGAGAACTCTTTCAGGGAAGCCAATGCGCTTCACTAGAAGAACCTGGCTGGAGAAAATGCTGGCTAGGTTGGGTTTAGAATTCTATTATAAAAAAGAAAAAAATGAAATCTTTTATTTTGTTTTTAAATCTTAAATCTTGACGCCTTTAACGAGTTTATCAAATATGTCTTTAGATTTCTCTGAGTAGTTTGCATTATAACTCGCCCATACAAATACAAACTTGTCTTCGCTTTTTTGATGGCATTTGATAGGAGTGCTTCCAAGTTTGAGCTGCGCTTTTTCGTTCATGTTGTCACAGATTTCCTTGAATGATTCAATGCCTTTTAATTCAACTATTCCATAGGTTGTAGAATTTACTGTAACCAAAGCACCTAAGAGTTGTTTGTTGCCATCTTTCTTAAGGGCAAAGGCGTCTATCTGTCCGGATTCAGTTATTTTATCTAGATTATCATTATTAATGCCAAGATACTGTTTTGCGAGATCTCTTAGTTCAGTGAGATATGTTCTAAGCTTATCATTAGATGTTAGAAACTCAGTTGCCGATGTTATCTTGTTTGTCTTGACAATTAATTTGGTTCTATTGTTTGCTAAAGTACTAGTGCTTCCACAGGGTTCTAATTCGTTTTCATAACCCTGAAGCTGACTACAAGCACCATAATATGTGAATATTTGGGATGCGAAATCGAAGTTCTTTTTGCTTTTTATAACTGTGCCAATAAGATAATTATCACCGCTTTTTGCCGCGCAGAATTTCCCAAAAACGCCCTGTACTTTGTTTAAAAATTCAGGCAGAGGTTCCCCGTTACTTGCTTTTGAGTTTAGATTTAATACATAACCCTGTTCAAGATCTTTGTCCGCAGCATCGTTGCAATATATTATTAGGTTATTACTGTTTGGGAATTTGTTTAGTATTAGATTTACAAGCACTTTAACTTCGTTCTCCCATTCGCCATTGTTGCAGACATACCGGCTTTCATCTTTCTCAAGAGTTCCTGCATTGTTTATGCATTCACTAGATTTTACGCTTTCATCAAAACAGGATTGTGGTGACAGACAGTATCCTTTTTGAGATAGGTCTGGATTATATTTTTCGTTTGAGCAATCTGGATCTTCATTGTCAATTAAACCATCTCCGTCATTATCAAATCCGTCATTACAGAATCTTTCCTGTTTGAAATTGCAGATATAACCAGCATGTGTTTTACCGTCGCAATCCTTATCATAACAATCGTAGCAGGTTGTTTCGTTATAGCATTGGCTTGTGTCAAACTTGAAGTCAGAGAAATAACCGTTTTCATCTAAATAATTGTCAGCAATATACTGTGTTCTATCGTTTCCT
>JASKKU010000003.1 GCA_030154045.1 Candidatus Woesearchaeota archaeon | reverse complement strand
TGTTAAAGAAGTAAATATTGTGATAAGATAGTAGTCTTAAACCGAGAATCTCGTTACTTTTGAACAAATGATGAATGTAAGCTCTTGAAAAATTCCTACAAACATAACAATTGCAGTTTTTATCCAACGACGAAAAGTCGTCTTTAAATTCTTTCTTTGTGATACGTATCCTAAACTTATTCTTTAAATTTCCACCAGATTCTTTTCTAATGTAAGCATAACCTACTCTCGCGATTCTCGTAGGGCCAACGCAGTCAAATGTATCAACGCCTCGCGCTACTGAATTAAATATATCGCTAATCGTGCCTATGCCTAAAAGATGTCTGGGCTTGTTATCAGGCAGTTCAGGAATTATCCAGTCTAATGTTTTGTACATCTCGTCTTTACCAAAAGCACCACCAATAGCTATGCCGTCAAAGTCTTGTTTCGAGATAAACCTTGCACTTTCTTTTCTTAAGTCTTCGAATAAACCACCTTGTACAACTCCATAAATTGCTTGACTTGTTGTGTGAGCTTTTAAACTTCGCAAAGCCCATTCATGCGTTCTCTGCATGCTTTCTTTTGTATAACCATAATCTGCGCTTGGTGGCGGACATTCATCAAGAGCAACAATAATGTCTGTATTCAAAGCTTCTTGAATCTCTATGCTTTTTTCAGGGGTTAACTCATGATAAGAACCATCATAAACCGATTGAAAAATCACTTTATCCTTATCAACAAAAGCTTTCCTTTCAATCGTAGGCTTTTTTGGTTTCTCGTTAACATCATACTTAAACTTGCTTTCCCCTAACTCCGCACCTAATCCTAAGCTAAAAGCTTGA
The DNA here is from genome assembly GCA_030154045.1 of Candidatus Woesearchaeota archaeon. Taxonomy (GTDB): domain Archaea; phylum Nanobdellota; class Nanobdellia; order Woesearchaeales; family JASKKU01; genus JASKKU01. The sequence continues at coordinate 47,886 of JASKKU010000003.1, read as the reverse complement.
AATCCTCCAGAATCACTCATAACTGGTTTATCCCAGGACATAAACTTGTTAATTCCTCCAGCCTTTTTAATTAAATCAGTTCCTGGTTTAAGGTATAGATGATAGGTGTTTGTTATAACTATTTGAGTGCCAATTTCATCTAACTCTTTTGGAGAAAGAGTCTTCACAGTAGCTTTAGTTGCTACGGGCAAAAACGCAGGAGTTTCTACAACTCCATGAGGCAATTCAATTTTGCCTCGCCTTGCCCCTTTTTCTACTTTTTTTATTGAAAACTTAAGGTCTCTTGACATTTTTTGCTTTTTTCTATTTTCTTGACTCTATTATTAGAGTTATGATGGGATAAGAGATTTAGCTTATTTTTATAAATAGTTTCATTTTGAGTTTTAATAAATAGATTTATAAACTTTCATAGTTTATCCTTTTTACAAGCCGTTTACCTTGTACGGATGGGTCCTCATATGAGGGCTTCTCTGCCTGTATGAGTATGAGCCATCCCCGTACAAAACAGACCCACCACGAGGGTTACTCGAGGGAGCTTAAGAATACTCGAGCTATGAACCCGGGAGTTAGTGTGATGGGTCTCATGCATCCCTTATCACTTTTATCACGGGAGGACAAGTCATCATGTTCACTTTTTCACAATTCACCAGAATTTCAGTTTAAAAGTTATTAGGACTTGTTCTACCGGAGTTTATGATAAGGGATGCTGTAAGAGTAAACTCTGCCTTTAAGACAGTTTAAAGGTTTTGAGGCTATGATTAAAATTTTTAATAAATCAGAGGTGAAAAACATGGGTAAAATTAGTATAGCATCAGCAAAATATATCATACATGCAGACATCAATGTTGATGGAATCGTTGATAAACCTGATGTAATTGGCGCAGTTTTTGGTCAGACTGAAGGTTTATTGGGTGCAGATTTAGAGCTAAGAGAACTTCAAAGAAGTGGTAGAATTGGAAGGATTGAAGTTGATTTAACAACAAAGAATGGAAAAACAAGCGGTACAATAACAATCCCTTCTTCGTTAGATAAAGCTGAAACCTGTATTATTGGTGCTGCTTTAGAAATTATTCAAAGGATTGGTCCTTGTAATGCTAATATAAAAGTTAGAGAGATTGAAGATGTAAGAATATCAAAGAGGAAGTATGTTGTCGAGAGAGCAAAGTCTTTGCTTAAGGAGCTTATGGACAAGATGTTGCCAGACAGCCAGGAAATTGCTGACGAGGTGGCTTCTGCAGTTAGAATCATGGAAGTTAAGGAATACGGAAAAGATAGACTGCCTGCAGGTCCAAATATCGATGACGCTGACGAGATTATTGTTGTAGAGGGCAGAGCTGATGTAGTTAATCTAGTTAAGCACGGATTTAAGAATGTAATTGCAATGAACGGTTCTTCAGTGCCTCAGACAATTATAGATTTATCTAAGAGAAAAACTATCACTGCTTTTGTGGATGGTGACAGAGGCGGCGATTTGAATCTTAAGGAATTGCTTTCAGTAGCAGACATTGATTTTGTAGTTAAAGCACCTGAAGGATTAGAGGTGGAAGAACTAACAAAGAAAGAGATACATAAAGCTTTGAGAGGTAAGATTACAGCAGAGCAATACATGTTAGACCATAACATAAATGTAACTTCAGAAAATGCTAGTTCTGAAAATACGAAGCAACAAAAATCAAACTCTCAGAATGCGCAGAGAAACAGTGCAAATGCGAATAATCAAAATAAGAAAAGACAAGCAAAACCAACCTTAAACAATGTTTCAAAAGAAGAGTTGGCAAAGTTTAAAGAGATATCTGATGAACTTGTTGGTACAAAAGGTGCTTGCTTGTTGAATGATAAACTTGAAATTTTAGCAAAGATACCAATCAGTGAACTGCAGTCAATAATCCACGACTTAAATATGGACGTATATGCAATTGTTGTTGACGATATGATTGACAAGAAGCTTGTAAATGCCTGTGAAAAAGCAAAGGTTAAGTACTTGGTTGGCAATGAAACTAAAGTAAGTAACTCTTCAACACCAATAAGAATCTTGACTTATGATGAGTTGTAAATTTGCTTTTATTTTTTAATTGTTTTTGATTTTTATACTTCTTTTGAATTAGTATCTTTCTTTAAATCTGCTTTATTTTTTAAATAAATTTTATATGATTCTCAAATTTTAATTATGTCTTGTTTTGTTTCCTGCTTTGGTTAAAATCTAAAACAAAAAGTTTTATAAAACAAACTAGTTTCACTGATTTTTAAAGGGGCTGTGGGGTAGCTTGGTCTAGCCTTTCTGGCTTGGGACCAGACGACCCCGGTTCAAATCCGGGCAGCCCCATCTTTTGGTGTATAATCATGAAATTGATCAAAGGAGACACAACAAAAAGGTTCTCAGCAAGGTATGGTCTTACTGTCAGAAAGAAACTGCTTAAGATTGAATCTTTAAGTAGAGCTAGATATGATTGTCCTTACTGCGGTGGGGAATCTACAGTTAAAAAGCTCAGCGTGGGAATCTGGTATTGTAATAAATGCGGTAAGAAATTTACAGGCAAGGCTTATACACTTAACAAAAAATAAATTCAAAAAAGCAAATAACCTTTGCTAAGGTGAAAAAATGGTTGAATACAAATGTTTCATTTGTGGTAAAATTGTTCCTTACGAACTTGTTAGAAAAAGGGTAAGATGCCCTTACTGTGGTTCAAAGATATTATATAAAAGTGTTCAAATCATTCCAAGAGTAAAAGCAAGATGAGCAAATACTCCGGAAAACTTTTTTGTTCGTTGAGTCCAGAAGATATAGACAACCTTTACAAGATTTTTAAGCCTGAAGTTGATTCAGGTTTTAACAATCGAGCAGGTTTTGAAGTTTTAAAGGAAAAAAACACACTTGCTATAAATTTTCATGCGCAGGATATCACTGCTTTGAAAGCTGTGATGAACAGCTTTTTGAAAGTCCTTACAATTTATGAAGGTACGAAGGAGATGTTGAAAAATGAATCAAACACAACAGATGATCTCAGTAGTGGAACAAACTCTACAAAACCTTCTCCTTCAGAAACAAACGATTAATTCTCAAATAAACGAGCTTTCTTTAGCATTAAAAGAATTAGAGCATTCTGAAGATTCTTATCGTTTGCTTGGCAATATCTTGATTAAGGTTGAACCAAAATCCTTGCGAGAGCAATTAACTAAGGATTTAGATAGTTTAAACCTAAGACTTAAATCTATTGAAAAGCAAGAAGAGTCCTTAACTCAAAGATTGCAGGCTTTGCAAAAAGAATTCTTGTCACAAATCAATAAAAATAAGGGTGAGCAAAATGGCAAAAAACGAGGAGCTTGAAGAGGTTATTTCCTTGATTAAGGAGTTGTCTGAAGATTTTTCAGTACCAAGAAATGTAAAGAAAAACCTTATGGTCATTGAAGAGATTTTAAGAGACGAAAGCAAAGAACTTTCTTTAAGGGTTGACAAAGCAGTTTCAATCTTGGATGAGGTCAGCGAAGACCCAAACATCCAGATGTTTACTAGGACTCAAATCTGGAGCTTGGTTTCAATGTTGTCAAAGTTGTAAATTTTTAATTTTATTTTTAGTTAAATTAATTCACTTTTGATTTAAAAAAACAAAAGCTTATAAATAACTTTTAAACCCTGTTGAAAAGGTGATTGTATGAACATAAACATTATCTCTGAATCAAAGGATGAAATTATTTTTACTCTTGAGGGTGCAGATCATACAGTTTTAAACCTGTTGAAAGATGAGTTGTATGCTGTTGATGGTGTTCTGGCAGCGAGTTATAATGTAACGCATCCTTTAGTAAAGATTCCAAAAGTTATAGTCAAAACTAATGGCAAAGTAAACCCAAGGGATGCTATTAAGTCAGCAATTCAGAGTGCCAAGAAGAAGCTTTCTGATTTCAAAAAACAGGTTGGGAAACTTAGCTAAATTCCTAATTTATTCTTAATTTGTGATTAACCTGTTATTAACCTGTTTTTTAATATGTTCTTGCTTAAAATCCATTGTTTTCTTTGAATCATCTTTAAGTGATTTTTCGTAAAAAAGCAAAACTTAAAAAATATATCTAAGTGAATTCTTGTTATGAACATCTTTTGGCTCAAATTTGTGTTTGGTTTGTTTTTCTTAATGTTTGCATCTTATAAGGATTTTAAATCCAGGGAAGTATGGGATTGGCTGAGCTTCTCTTTCATAAGTTTTGGTTTTCTATTGAATCTGTTTTTCTCCATTTATGAGCATACTTCTTTTTACATAATCTCTTCTTTACTTGGTTTTGGAATTGCCTTTGGATTGTCATTATTATTATTTTATTTGGGTCAATGGGGAGGAGGTGATGCTAAACTTTTAATGGGTTTAGGTTCTTTGTTGGGAGTTAATTTAACCTTTAGTTTAAAAGAACAGATTTTTTTCTTACTTGGTTTCATATTCTCATTAATATTAACTGCATGGGTCTATGCTTTAGTTTTGATTTTGATAATCTATTTTAGGAATAAAGACTATTTAAATAAAAAAATTAAAGGTTCATCAACGAAAAAGAACAAAGTACTTTATTTAACGGAAATGTTTTTGGCATTAGTTTTTATAATTTTGATTCTCTCTGTTTCGGTTATGATAAAGGATTTGACTTTCTTTTTGCTTTTCTTAGCACTGTCCTTATTATTGCTTCTCCTTCGTAATCTTATGAATTTTCTTAGGATTATAGAACACTTTGGTTTTGTTACTTCAAAATCTGTTAAAGAACTGACTCCTGGAGATTGGGTTGTTGAGAAAGTGGTTATAAATAATCCTGGTTTGAGTTTCTTTGATTATGAACTTCTAGTTAAACACAATAATTTTGAGAACATCTCTTTTGTTTATCAGCTGTTCTTTAGGATGCTTCATCCTAGGACAAATTTAAAAGAATATCTTAAACAAAAATTAAAGAAGAAGTTGCTTAAAAAGATGAAAACTAGCGATGAAAGCTTGCTTGAAATTACTCATAAAAAGAAGAGCTTGCCAAATTCGATTAAAGAATTCATTAAGCAAGAAGGGTTTTTAATTGATTCGAATGAAATAATTATATGTGCGCCCAATTCTTTGGGTTTGCTCCCGAAACAGATTGAGCTTCTGAGAGAGCATTTTGGAGAAGATTATGTTATAAAAATTAAAGAAGGAATTCCTTTTGTTCCTGCATTCTTTTTAGCTTTTATATTTCAGTTTTTAGTGCTGGATAAAGTTTTGGCATATCTCCCTGTTTTTTGGTTCTAATTTTAAATTTTTATTTTAAAATACAAACACTTCTAAAAAACATACTGCTTAACCAAAAACTTTAAAAAGAGTTCAAATTCCCTAACTTTTGTTAATTGTGGTGATTTCATGAAAAGAAGTTCACGAAGATGGAAAAAGAGAAGACAGATGAGATGGAAGTGGCAAAAGAAGAGAATGCGAAGAATTAAGAGAAAGAAGAAGTTAAGACAATAAAATTTCAAAAGGTTTATAAATCAATCATATATCCCACAAAATACGGTTATATATTCAAACACGAACCGATGTTTTTACATCGCCTCCAATATTCTTTTTGAATGAGCACTTAAATCATGTTTAAGTGTGAGGGAAGCCTCTCTAAGAGAGTGTACTTTGTGATGCGAGTTTCTAGACCTTGCGACCAAGTAAACGCAGTCCCGTTGATCCTGCGGGAGGTCGCTGCTATGGGGGTCAGACTAAGCCATGCAAGTGAGGGATATTTCTTTCGAAATGTCCCCGCGAACTGCTCAGTAACACGTCGGTAATCTGCCTTTAGGCCCGGGATAACCTCGGGAAACTGAGGGTAAACCCGGATAGGGGATAACCTCTGGAAGGAGTTGTCCCTGAAATCCGTGCCTAAAGATGAGCCGGCGGCGGATTAGGTTGTTGGCGGGGTAACGGCCCACCAAGCCTAAGATCCGTACGGGCCCTGAGAGGGGGAGCCCGGAGAGGGACACTGAGATACTGGTCCCAGCCCTACGGGGTGCAGCAGGCGCGAAACCTTTACAATGCGCAATTGCGTGATAAGGTGACCCCCAGTGCTCGTGTAGTGCACGGGCTTTTGCCAAGGGCAAGTACCTTGGCGAATAAGGAGTGGGTAAGACCGGTGCCAGCCGCCGCGGTAATACCGGCGCTCCGAGTGGCGACCACGTTTACTGGGCCTAAAGCGTCCGTAGCCGGTTAAGTAAATCCCTTGTGAAATTGTCGCGCTTAACGCGACAGCGTGCAGGGGAGACTGCTTAACTAGGGACCGGAAGGCGCAGGAGGTATTCCGGAGGGAGCGGTAAAATGCTATAATCTCCGGAGGACCACCGGTGGCGAAGGCGTCCTGCGAGGACGGGTTCGACGGTGAGGGACGAAGGCTGGGGGAGCAAACCGGATTAGATACCCGGGTAGTCCCAGCAGTAAACGCTGTGGGCCAGGCGTTGTACATCCGCTGAGGATGTGCAGTGTCGTAGCGAAGGCGTTGAGCCCACCGCCTGGGGAGTACGGTCGCAAGGCTGAAACTTAAAGGAATTGGCGGGGGAGTACACAAGGGGTGGAGTGTGCGGTTTAATTGGATTCAACGCCGGGAATCTTACCAGGGGCGACGGCAGGATGAAGGTCAGGCTGAAGACCTTGCCAGACACGCCGAGAGGAGGTGCATGGCCGTCGTCAGCTCGTGCCGTGAGGTGTCCTGTTAAGTCAGGTAACGAGCAAGATCCACGCTCACAATTGCCAGCGACTCCGTTTGGAGGATCGGGCACTTTGTGAGGACTGCCTGCGAAAGCAGGAGGAAGGCGTGGGCAACGATAGGTCTGTATGCCCCGAATCCCCTGGGCTACACGCGCGCCACAATGGTGAGGACAATGGGATGCAACCCCGAAAGGGGAAGCCAAACCTCTAAACCTCATCTCAGTCCTGATCGAGGGCTGTAACTCGCCCTCGTGACGCCGGAATCCCTAGTAATCGGAGTTCAACACGCTCCGGTGAATATGTCCCTGCTCCTTGCACACACCGCCCGTCAACCCACTCGAGTCGGGTTTAGGTGAGGTTTGCCCTCGGGGCAAATCGAACCTAAGCTTGGTGAGAAGGGGTAAGTCGTCACAAGGTAACCGTAGGGGAACCTGCGGTTGAATCACCTCCTTTTTTTACCTTTAAATATTCAAAATCTTAGAGGGGCTTCCCTCATTACTTCACACGGGCCTGTAGCTCAGTCTGGAAGAGCGCCGCCCTTGCAAGGCGGAGGCCTCGGGTTCAAATCCCGACGGGTCCATCCAAAATTATATTCCTTTGATGCTTTATCAAGGTGAGGGTCTTTATCTTTAAGGTAAAGGCCTGAAGGTCGATATCATGTTAATGAGGCCGTGCATAGGCATGCCTGGTTACTAACCAAGCTATCAGGTGGAAGACTCGGCTTGGGAGCCGATGAAGGGCGTGGCAAGCTGCGATAAGCTCCGGGAAGCTGCATGCAAGCTAAGAACCGGAGATGCCCGAATGGGACTTCCTGCCGAAAGGCGCTCCTGTTAGGAGTGGGAACGCGGGGAACTGAAACATCTAAGTACCCGCAGGAAGAGAAATCAACCGAGATGCCGTGAGTAACAGAGAGTGAAAGCGGCACAGGGCAAACCGAATCCCATATAGCAATATATGGGAGATGTGGGGTGATTTGGGCATTCCTTTAAGTCCAACCATTCGACCCGAAGTCTTCTGGAAAGAAGCACCATAGAGGGTGATAGTCCCGTAGGGGTAGACTGGTTGGATGTTGGAATGTTCCGGAGTACCACTCGCTGGAAACCGAGTGGGAAGTAGGGTGACACTATCATCCAACTCTAAACACTACCCAAGACCGATAGCGCATAGTACCGTGAGGGAACGTTGAAAAGATCCCCTGACGGGGAGTGAAAAGAGCCTGAAACCTGATAGCTAAAGTATGGTACTGCTCTACGGAGTTGTACCGTCCGTTTTGAATAACGGGCCAGGGAATTTGGTTCTGTGGCGAGGATAACTCTCTACGAGAGGTATCCGAAGCGAAAGCAATTGTCCGCAGCTCCTTTTGGAGTGAGGGACACAGTATGAAAGTGCTGGAAGTCACAGGGCCCAGACCTGAAACCGGGCGATCTAGGCTTGGGCAGGGTGAAGCCTTCTTAACGGAAGGTGGAGGCCCGCAGAGGTTCTGTGGACAAGCGTTCTTCTGACCTGAGTCTAGGGGTGAAAAGCCAATCGAGCCCGGAGATAGCTGGTTCCAGTCGAAGTTGGCCGTAGTCAAGCCTCGGGGGAGGTTTCTAATCCTGTAGAGCTACGGATAGGGGAAGATGGGGGAGAAATCCCTCGGTCCCCTGTCCAACTCCAAAGGGATTAGAACCGTAGATCCCGGGAGACGGGGGCTCGGGGTAAACTCGAGTTCCGAGAGGGGAACAACCCAGACCGTGGTTAAGGCCCCAAAGTGTTGGTTAAGTGTTAACGGGGGAAGGGTGTCTTTCGCCTAAGACAGCCGGGGGGTTGGCTTAGAAGCAGCCATCCTTTAAAGAGTGCGTAACAGCTCACCGGTCGAGGCGGAGGGCCCCTAAGATGGACGGGGCTAAACCAACCGCCGATACCACGGCCTCGCCAAAAGCGAGGGGTAGGCTGGCGTCTGGAGAGGGCAGAATTGTCCTCGTGAGAGGGCAAGGACCTCTCTGGAATGAAGATCCTGGCGGTAGTAGGAGCTGAGCACCGTGAGAATCGGTGCCGCCGCAAGGGCAAGGGTTCCTTGGCAACGCAGGTCAACCAAGGGTTAGTCGGTCCTAACCGGAGTCTCAACCTGAGCTTCGGGAAAGGGAAACAGGTTAATATTCCTGTACCTGCTGGGTACGTTTTCGGCAACGAAAGGCAGTTCTCTGACGCTTCGGGCTAGGTTCACACTGTTGAGGTGTCAAGGCGTATAATTCCGAGGAGAGTCGTAATGACGAGAATCGGAATAAAGCGCCGATGAGCTCCCGTAGGGGAGTTGAACTGATGCCTGGAGCCCATGAAAAGGGGAACTGCAAGGATCCTGGTAGTCCGTACCAAGAACCGGCACAGGTGCCCCTGGGTTAGTAGCCCAAGGCGTGTAGGTTTAATCCAACCGAGGGAATTCGGCAAATTAGCCCCGTATCTTCGGTAGAAGGGGTCCCTGCTACCGTATCTTTTAGATGCGGATGCAGGGCGCAGTGACTAGGGGGGCCCGACTGTTTAACAAAAACGTAGCCAACCGCCAGTTCGAAAGGATGTGTATGGTTGGTGAAGTCTGCCCAGTGCCTGTACTTTAAACCTCCTTACAAGGAGGCCAAGAGCAGGTAAACGGCGGGAGTAACTATAACTCTCTTAAGGTAGCGTAATACCTTGCCGTTTAAATGACGGCTTGCATGAATGGCTTAACGAGGTCCCCACTGTCCCCGGTTGGATGCCTCCGAACACTCCATTGTGGTGTGAAGGCCACAGACCTCCAGTGGGACGTGAAGACCCCGTGAAACTTTACTGTAGCCTGCCGCTGTGAGGCAAGTTCTGATGAGCAGGCTAGGTGGGAGTCATAGAAGCTTACTCTTCGGGGTAAGTGGAGACGAAAGGTGAGATACCACCCTTCAGGACTTACCTCACTAACTCCTCTATGAGGAGGACACCGGTTGGTGGACAGTTTGGCTGGGGTGGCACTCCGCCGAAAAGATATCGGCGGAGCCCAAAGGTCAGCTCACCCGGGTCAGAAATCCGGGGTAGAGTGCAAGGGCAAAAGCTGGCCTGACTGGATTCCAGACAAGGAGGAATCCAGAGGCGAAAGCCGGGCCTAGCGAACCTCCGTGCCTCTATAGTGGGGGCCGGAGATGACCGAAAAGTTACTCCGGGGATAACAGAGTTGTCTCGCCCGAAAGCTCCCATTGACGGCGAGGCTTGCTACATCGCTGTCGGCTCTTCCTATCCTGGCCGTGCAGAAGCGGCCAAGGGTGGGGGTGTTCACCCATTAAAAGGGATCGTGAGCTGGGTTCAGAACGCTGTGAGGCAGTTTGTTTAATATCTACTGGAGGTGCGTTAGGGTCTGAGGGGAAGGACCCATTAGTACGAGAGGAACGTGGGTTCGAGGCCTCTGGTCTACCGGTTGTCCAACAGGGCAGGCCGGGCAGCTACGCCTCAAGGGATAAAGGCTGAAAGCATCTAAGCCTGAAGCCCACCTCGAAAAGAGACCCAGAGCACCCATAGAACATGGGTTCGATAGAGTGGGGGTGTAAGCGTCAAGCCCAAAGCGAGACGTTTAGCCTGCCACTACTAACAGCTCGCCTTTTATAACCAGGCATGTCTATGTGCGGTCTTTCATTTTTTTCTTTTTGGCCTAGTACTTGTTGTTATTTAAAAAATAGGATAATACTCCAAATAGATAACTTTTAATTGATTAACAACTTCTTTATTTTTGCATGAAAGTTTTAATCATTGATTTTTATACAGATGAACCCTCTGGATTAGGTGTTCCTCCGTATATAGGAACATATCCCAGATACATCTATGGAGCCTTAACACTAAATCCAAAAGTGAAAGAAATCTTTTATATCACAGTAGATGACCTTAGAAACTTAGCCTTTCCATCAGAAAGACCAGGATTGAAAACAAACATAAAAAGATATAATCTAACACGAAGCAAGGAAGACGTTTTTGAAGCAATCATTCATAGCGATATTTTGATTTTTATAATGGGAGTTCTAACTCCTGGAAAGTATTTAAGAGCAGTTCCAGGAACTTTTAAGGAATTGTTAAACATTTCAACTCAACTTGAAAAACTTTCTAAAGGAATTATTTCAAAAAAGAAAAAGTTATTGTTCGGCCCTATAGCTTTTGGATTTGGTTCTTCATCAATTGGTGGAGTTTACATAAAAAATGATTTTTATGATAAAATAAACAGTTTTTTTGATAAAATCATTCCTGTAGAGGATTACAGTTTTTTTCAACATCTTCCCGAAAATATTGAAAATAATAGTAAAAATGAATTTGTAGTGTCGCCTTTTGAATACCTAGATAAGATCTCAGTTTTAGGAGCTCGTATTGTCAATCAAATTCCTTGGGAATATATTGTTGAACTTGAAACTTATAGAGGTTGCACAAAAGCTTTGCCTTGCAGTTTTTGTGTGGAGAAATTTAAGAACAGAATCTCTTTCAGGGAGCCAGAAGGCATTATTGAAGAGGCTAAGGCGCTTTCAAAGTTAGGTTCAAAGCATTTTAGATTAGGAAAACAAACAAGTTTCTATGATTATTTTGAAGGGGATGTGAAAAAGATAGAATTTTTACTTAGTTCAATTAGGTCTTTAAATCCAGAAACTTTACATATTGATAATGTTAATCCTTTGCATGTTGTTTCTCCTAAGGGCGAAACAATTACAAAACTTATCGTTAAATATTGTACTCCTGGAAATGTTGCTGCCTTAGGTATCGAATCCGTTGACCCTAAAGTTGTAAAACTAAACAACTTGAAGGTTGATTTACAAACTGCTCTTAAAGCAGTTGAAATCATTAACAAATATGGCTCGGAGAGAGGAAATAATGGCATGCCTTTGTTTCTTCCAGGTATTAACTTGTTATTTGGCTTAATCGGTGAAACAAAATCAAGTTTTAACTACACTTTTGATTTCTTAATGGAGATTCTTAATAGAGGTTTGTTAGTTAGGAGAGTAAATATCCGTGAGGTTGTACCTTTTAAAGGTACTTTAATTGAACAGTTGGCTGGGAACAAATACTTGAGAAAAAACAGGAGATATTATTTTTCTTGGCGTAAAAAGATTAGAGAAAAGTTTGATAATATAATGCTTCAGAGAATTTTGCCAAAAGGAACCATATTAAAAGATTGCTTGGCAGAAATCCATGATGGGAATCATACATTCCTTAGGCAGTTTGGTTCATATCCTCTAGTTGTAGGAGTGAATGAACGATTAGAACTAGGTAAAAAATACGATATTAAGGTTACATCATATATGCTTAGGAGTGTAACTGGTGAAGTAATTAAGAAACATTAGCTCAGCAATCAAGGAAGTTACTCTGTTTAGCTTAAGTTTATAACTTAAGGTTAGATAAACCCTAACCTTAGCAATATTCTTCTAAAAAACAAGATTATCCTATCCTTAAAACTCAAATCTTTCAATCTAATTTCAAGCATCTTTTTTGTCTGATATTCTTTAATTGGGTCAGAGTAATTTATTTCTAACAGATAGCGGTTTGTTTGATTGTATATGAAAAATTTGTCTATTGAAATTAGTAATGTTATGCTTTGGTTCAAATTTTCTAAAGAATAGTTTGCAATCCGAACTAATAAATTATCGTCCAGTTTTATATCCAAACCTAATTTTAAATCCTTTACAGGAACAGTTGGTTTTAACTTGAGCAGTATGCTTTTGTTATTTATCTCGTTATCTTTGCCTTTAACCTCATAATTTATGGTGATGTTTGGTTTAGGCAACACAAGCACCTTCAGCAATCTTTCTTCATTTAGGTACTTTAAGCTTATAGCCTGCCATCCTAATGAAGTTAGAAGATAATTGAAAGAAAACTCTTTCTCTTCAGAAGGTTTTAAATTGAGATTATAACAGGATTCCTCCAAACATATTAAATCAGTAATCTCTTGGCTCCCAATATTTTTTATCTTACAATCAACCTTTTGTGTCTCATTAATATAGATGTATTTGTTGAAATTACAAGTAATATCAATACTTTCTTTTTTTTCAACCTTTTCTTTAGAATCAAAAAATTCTTTAGAATAGGTCTCACTAAGAATATTGACTTTGAAACTTGTATTAAACTCTTTCCCGTTGATAACAAACAATACAGGCATAGTGTAAATATAATCCTGCTTGAGGTTAGAAGGGACTCTTACTAAAAAACTAACCTGCTTTTTTTCGCGTGGTTTAAGAACCAAAACTTTTGTGCTGTTATCTATTAAGCTAAGCCCCTTAGGAATGATTGCTTCAATAACAATAGGGAGATAATAAGGATACTCATTTTCAAGTTGAACTTTAATTAGATTATAGGATGGAAATCCTGTTTCTTCTTTTTCAGGATAAGCTTTTAATCTTGGAATTATTTCTGAAAAACCATCTTGGTTTAAGATTTTATATGAGAAGCTTTCATTTGTCTTCTTGATTTTTACATTTGTGTCCCTACTTTTCCACACATAACTTATCTCATCAGTTTTCTCGTATTTTGGCCTAGAAAGAACTATATGTAATGAATCCAAATATCCGAATTCTCCAAAAGTGACATCAAATGGAACCCAACCGTAATCAGGAAAATAAACCTCCGCCCAGCTATGATATCCCCACGGCTTTTCTTCATCGATGTTAGTATAAGCAATTCCAGAAACAAACCTTGCAGGGATACCTGCAGCTCTCAATAGTGCAATAAACAAAACAGTTATTTCATCGCAGACTCCTTCTTTATTTATTAAGACCCAAGACGCTCGTTTAATGTCATTTTCTGTTGAATCAGTTAAAACATAATTAACATTCTTTTTTGTAAACTCGGCAATTTTAACAACAGCTGAATAATAATCCTCTTCTCCTTTGATTAATTCTTGTGCTTTCTCTTGAATTACTGGAGAATCATAATTTATAATGGGTGTGTTTTTTAGATATGGTGAAAGCTCTTCTTTCTCTTCATTGGAGAAAAAATAAGGATAACTAATCTCTTGTGTAATCTTAGGAAAATATCTCTTAGTATAATACCGCAAATGAAATTTAACTGGAATTTTCTTGCTTTGTTTTATATCTTTAAGGGAAATATGATTTGGCTTAAGTTCAGAAATGCTCACTTTAGAGATATTTTCGATCTCACTTCTGGCTTCGACAACTTCTTGCCTTGATTCATTAGATAATTGTATATTTAAATCTAAATCTAAAGAATACAAATAACTTTTTTCAGAGAACATATTAACATTAATTAAATAATCAAAAGTTAGATTGCTATAACTTGAAGTAATTGAAGTAAGCTCATCAAAAGTTAGTGGTTGCGCTAAAACCTCATCAACTTTTAAGTAGGCCTGCCCGAAAATTAAGCTTAGAAATAGTATTATTGTAATTAACTTTGTTTTTATCTTAGACTCCATTCTTACCCTCCTAAGAACAAGAGCTTGGCAACAATTCACAGTTTAAATGAGCCTTGTTACAATCATTTACACAAATCCTTCCATCCTTGAGTTTTGTGATATTATTACATTTTCCTTCACAGAAATCACCATAAACCACAAAAGGCAGATAATAAACAAATTCTCCTAAAACATTCTTGCTTGAAGTATTCAAGACAATCTCGCTGTGGTCTGAATAATTAAACAATTCAAAATCCAAATCAAAAGTACCAAGCTTTTTTAAAACCTCAAAGTTTCTAGTGTATACAGGATATGAATTTTTTGCAATGATTATCTCTGTGGATAATGTTTTTAGATAGTCTTTTAGCACTGCTGAAGCAGTAGAGAGTCTTGATTTGTAATTTAAGTCCATAAAAGCAGCTTCGATTATTAAAAGCATGATTATTAAAAACGATAAAGTTAAACTGAATTCAATAGATATTTGTGCTATCTTATGTTTTTTTAGCATTCTATTTTGAACCTTTTAAAGCGATTAAAAAAGTAATCTAAATCAGTTGTTTTATTTTTTGTATTGGTTTAATTTTATTCAATCTTCACTGTAACAAAAAAATCATCAGTTGTACTTGTGTTTGTAAACACAACAATTGTTTTTGTACCTTTGCTGATATTGCTTTCATTTATAAATATCGGAACTTTTGAAACTAATGGGACTTCAACATCACCTTCTAATAAGAAGCTAACGACATAATTTGTAGTTGTAACCCCTCCATCGGTATAACTCTCAGTTATGTTCTCTATTCTCAAAACCCTTGTTGGAAATTCTGCAGTGAAACTTATTTTAGATGGTGGCGCCAAATAATAAATATCCTCAGCTTTAGAAATTATCTCTAAACCAATATTTTTTATGACTTTCGCAGAAACATCAATGTCTGTAGTGTGAAGAGAAGAATAAATCATATAAGTTAAAGGGGCAATTATCGATGTAATAACTACAAATAAGATGAGGTATTCCACAGCAACTTGCGATTTTCTAGTGAATCGTGTTTTCATTTTTAATTTGATTTTTTCTATTATCTCTTAATTCTAAATTTTACTTTTTAAACTTTTTTACTTTTATATCTCTTTTTATACCCTCAAAAATGATTAAACCAAAAAGTTTAAAAAAAATCCTCAAAAACTCTATTTCATGAATTCAATAAAACGGATTTATAGAGACCATTACAAACCTCTGCTCTTAATTACTATTTTCTTATTAATCTTTGCCATTGGTCAAATAACCTATCAGACCTTAACTACAGGAGATTTCATACATAAAGGCGTTTCATTAAAAGGCGGTTTCACGGTAACAGTTTATCCTGATTCTCGTATTGATTTAGATAAAGTAATAGAGCTTTTTAAGTCGTATTTTCCTAAGGAAGATATTGATATAAAAAAGATACAAAGCTCAGAAAGTCCTTACGCTTTTATTATTGAGACAACTTTAGATTCATCACAGGGTGAACAATTGGTCTCATACTTAAAGAAGGAATTTGGAAACTTTGATTACTCTACAAGTTATCTTGGTCCTTCTTTAGGAGAGAGTTTCTTCCAGCAAACTGTTAAAGCTCTCATCTTTGCCTTTATTTTAATGGCTATTGTTGTATTCCTTTATTTTAAAGTGCCAGTTCCTTCTTTTGCTGTTGTATTGTCTGCTTTTACAGATCTCATTGTAATGTTATCTATTGTGAATCTTTTGGGAATAAAGGTTTCTAAAGCAGGTATGGCTGCTTTTCTAATGTTGATTGGTTATTCTGTAGACACAGATATCTTGTTGACTACAAGAGTTTTAAAGAATAAGAAAGGCTCTGTTTTTGAAAGGGTAATTGATGCAATGAAAACAGGTTTAACCATGAGTTTTACCACAATTATTGTTGTTACCCTTGCTTATTTCCTAACTAATTCCTTAGACATAAAACAAATTATGTTGATTCTATTCATTGGCTTATGTGTTGATTTACTAAGCACATGGATTCAAAATGCAGCAATATTAAGAATGTATGCTGAGAAAAATGAAACAAAAGCTTAAGCAAATATTTTCAAAAGTTCAAGTATGGATTTTGATATTCTTTGTAGTGCTAGCCATAATTGCGATTAATCCAAAGCCTCTGGCTTCAGGTGTCGCAATTAGAGGAGTAGAGAAAGATAGTCCTGCATACTTAGCAGGCATAAGAATCCCTGATAAAATTGTCCCTCCTACTTCTAGAGAGGTAATCAAGGAGATTAATCAAGTGAAGATAGAAAATATTCAAGATTACCTTAATGTGATTTCAACTTTAAAACCAAATATGACTGCTTTGATTGTAACCAACAAAGGCCAATATTCTGTTTTGGTAGGTGACAATAATGGCTCAGTGTACTTAGGCTTAAGAGTGTATGACGCTCCTAAAAGTAACATACAGTTTGGTTTAGATATTGTTGGCGGAACCAGAGCAATACTTAAACCTGAGAAAGAGGTTAATGATACTGACCTTGATTTAGTAATTGAAAACATTAAACAAAGGCTTAACTTCTATGGTCTTTCAGATTTGTCTGTAAGAATTGCACGGGACCTTGATGGCAAGGAATATATTATTGTCGAAATTGCTGGTGAAAGCGAAGAGATTATTAGAGATTTGCTTACAAAGCAGGGAAACTTCGTTGCAAAGATAGGTAATAAAACTGTTTTTGTTGGTGGTAAAAAGGACATTACTTATGTTTGCAGAAGCCCAGAATGCAGTCATGCTGTAGATCCTACAAGAGGTGGTTGCCAAAGACAGGGTAATCAATATGTCTGCGCTTTCAGTTTCTCAATTAGTTTAAGTCCAGATGCTGCAAAAAGGCAGGCTGAAATAACCAAGGATTTAGATGTTGTTTATTCTGCAGGTTCAACTGAGGGCTATCTCAATGAAACTTTGGACCTTTACTTGGATGGGAAACTCTATGATTCTTTGAGGATAAGTGCAGGCCTAAAAGGTAGAGAAACAACTCAGATTTTAATCACAGGCTATGGAAAAGGAGCAACTTACCAAGAGGCTGTAGCAGACTCAACTAAGCAAATGAAGAGTTTGCAATCCATTTTAATGTCTGGTAGCATGCCAGTTAAACTTGATGTAGTTAGTGTTGAGAACATTTCCCCTAAACTAGGTAAAGAATTTATTTCAGGCGCTGCTATTATTGGTTTGTTTTCTATGATCGCAATTGTTTTCATACTCTTTGTAAGATATAGAGAACCTGCAGTAATTATGCCTATGTTCTTGATTATGTTAAGTGAAGTCATTATTCTTCTAGGCTTTGCAGCATTAACGAGCTGGAACCTTGACTCAGCATCAATTGCAGGAATTTTGGTTGCTGTAGGTACAGGTGTTGATGATTTAATCGTTATCATGGATGAGATAAAGAAAGGTTACTCTTCAAAGTTCACAAATTGGAAGAAGATACTTGGCAGAGCATTCTTCATTATCTTTGGTTCTTATTTTACAACCGTTGCAGCAATGGTTCCTTTAGTTTTTGCAGGAGCAGGTTTGCTCAAAGGCTTCGCAATAGCTACGATTACAGGAGTTACTATAGGTGTTGTAATTACAAGACCAGCGTTCTCAAAGATTGCTGAGATCCTGATTAAGAAGGAAGAATAACGAAAAATTAAAAAATAGATCTTTCTTTAATACTTTGATGTTAACCGAAACTATCAGCAATATAATTTTTGTTTTTTTTTATTTATCGCAGGTTTTGTTTTGGTATACAGTTATAAAAAAATTAAAGTCAGAATCTTTATTTAAGAAATTATCGTTGTTTTTGATTATACTATTTTTTGTATTTATTAAAATATTTTTATCAAATCCTTATTATGGATCAGATGACGATGATGATTTGTATATTTATGAACAACTATATGTAAAACTTTATGATTTTGATTTACCAGAAGGATGGTATGGTTCAAGTGAGAACCCTTTTTTGATTACTTCGGTTTTATATCCTATATTTAAGCTACTTCTAATTCTTAATCCAAATTTTAGGTTATTACCTCTTCATATAACTTTTTTTACGTTATACTCTTCGGTTATTTTGTTACTCTCTTTTTATTTTATAATTAAACTTTTGGACGAAAAATCAATCTTACCTGTTTTAATTTTAGTTTTGTTTCCTAACTTTTTCTTTTTCTCTAGGTCCTTATCTTATATTTTTATATCCCATTGTTATTTTTTACAAACTCTTTTATTTCTTTATTTATCTAAAAATAGTACTAAAAAGGTAACAAAAAAATTGTTCTTTATATTTTCGTTATTTCTTCTTTTTTATTCGGCATTCATCAAAGTTGATAACCTTATTTTTGTTTGGCTTTATTTTATTTTTTGGTTAAATTTAAATGATTTTCCTTTAATGAGATCTTTTTTTTATTCTTTAATTTTAGTTCCATTTATTTTTTTATTTAAAAGATTTTTTAATAGAATTTTACAATATCTTGAAAGCCAAACAATTCTCAAAATTATTAAAAACATTGCCTTTTTTATATTTAAGTCTCCCAAAAGTAATTTTATTTTTTTTATTTCTTTGATAGTTTCTCCATTTGTTTTATTAAAGAGTTATTTTTGGGTATTATACCTTTATATTTTCCTTATAATGTATTCTTTCTCATATAATCTTCACTTAATTTTTCCTCGTTTTAGATATGGGATTGCTTTACTTATTCCAGCAATTTTAATTTTAGTTTCTTTTTTAAACAAAGCTTTTTTTAAAAAACACTATTATCTAAAACAAACTTTTTATTTTAGCATAATCTTTTTAGAGATCTTATGCTTATTTATGTTTCCTGTAAAGTACAATAAATCAGAAATGATAAACTATCTTGAAACACATACTATTGAAGGGTTTACTCAAATAGCTTATATGCCAATGATTTTTGGAGTTAGACCTTTGGATTATGCGTTAATTTTAAAATCAAAAAACCCCGAAATTGAAATTAAGCCACTTAATTTATATACTGACAATCACAAGATAAATATTGATCTAAAGAAAACAGACCTTATTTATATGAACATCCCTGATTCTTGTAAGGAGGTCCCTACAGAAAAAATCTCCGAAGCTCTTTCTAATTTGAGTATTGATCAATTAAAGCCATATTGTTACGATTTCAAATGGTCACATCTAAAGGAGGTATTTAGAGAATATAATCAATCTAAGAACAAAGATTATTCCTTAAAAAGAATAAATTTCACATTAGTTTTTTTTGATTATTATGGAGTTTATGATTATGGTATAAAATATTTACAAACTCTGCTTAAAAATTGTAATGCTACAAAGTCGAGCTTTAGTTATGTTAGTTTCTATAACCTCAGTTGTGAATGAATTTTATAATTTTTATAATTTTGACCGCCAGGGGTGGGATTTGAACCCACACAGGCAAAAGCCCAGCTGGTCTCGAGCCAGCCGCACTACCGGGTTATGCGACCCTGGCAACATTTTTTTAAGAAAAAAGCTTAATTCTTAAAACTTTTTGTTAAGCCTTTCATTTGAAAAATTAATTTTAAGCTTTATGATGCTTTGTAGAGAAAAATTATTAAATTAAAAAATACTTCTATTTCTTGAAAATGGCAAAAAGAGACCAAATCAGAGTTCCTATGTCTATGGGCGGTTTAATCAGGTATAATGACGAGTTTAAAAGCAATTTTCAGATTTCTCCTGGCGCAGTTATTGCCCTAGCAATAATCTTGATAATTTTAGTGCTGATTTTGAACAATTTAGGGGTTAGATGGTTAGGTGTAATCTAAGATGATGCCGAATTTGAATTCTAGGGCTGTCCAGCAGATGATGAAACGTATGGGTATTCAGCAGCAGCCACTAGATTGTAAGCAAGTTATATTTGTGCTTGAAGGTAAGAAATTAATCATAAATGACCCTTCTGTGGTTATAGTTAATATGATGGGTCAAAAGACTTATCAAGTGACTGGGGAAGCAGTGGAAGAATTGGAAGAAACAACTCCTGAAATTTCTCAGGAGGATATTGAGCTAGTTATGAACCAAACCAATTGTTCAGAAGAGGAAGCCAAGAAAGCCATTCTTGAATCAAAGGGTGATTTGGCTCAAGCCATTTTAAAACTTAAAAAAGAAGAATAATTTAAAAAGTTTTTAACCTCTAAAATACAGGTTTAAATTTATCCAAATCTATGAAAGCCAAACTAGGTTATATTGAAAAATTAGACTTAGCAAAGAAATCATTAGAGACAGCAGACCATATACTTTATGTTAGTTATCCTCTCATAAAAGAGCCTAAACTTTTGCTTAGCGCAGTAGAAAGTTTGTATAAGTGCTTAGAGGCAGCAATGGAAGCACTTTTAGAGTTTGAATATTTTTATAAACGAATTCCATATTACGGGAATAGTTTTGATTCAAAGTTTTATATGTTTAAAACGCAAGTTAGTGCAAGGTATCATATTGATAGAAATTTTTTATTGATCTTTTCAGAGTTGCGCGAGATTTTGGACTGGCATAATAAAACAACATTGGAATTAAGAAAAGATGATAAGTTTATGATATTCCTTTCAGATTATCGAGTTAAAACCTTAACTTTAAATAAAGTAAAAGAATATTTAACTTTTACAAAAAATTTTATCAGAAAAATCGAACAAATAGTGATGAGAAAATGAGGCAATATATTGCAGATACCATTAGAGAACTTTACCGAGTAGAACATCTCGTGTATGTAAGCCTAAAGTATACTAGAACCTCAGATATTCTAAAGAACATTATTAACAGGGTCAGTATTCTTTTAGACAAGATTTGGATAGCTCTATTAGAATTGGCAAAAAAGCAAGGGAAGATTGAAGATTACCCTATGCAACCTCTACAGATGGTTGCTCTAGTTGAAAAGCTGTATTCTAACGATGATAGAATCAAAGAAATGATTCAATTATATAAAAAGATAAGAAAGCTCAATCGAGCAGAGTTTAAAGCAGAAAATGAGTTTAGGAGACAGTTAAAGATGAGCACTTATCTTGAAGACTCAGGTTTAGAGGAAATAACTATTGATTCAGTAACTGAACAATACAAGCAATTGAGAGACTTTGTTTCTTATCTTAAATCTGCGTACTTTGGTCTAGAATGAGTAATGTAATTTCTGTTTTGTCAGGAAAAGGAGGAGTAGGCAAAAGTATAATCTCTTTAAACCTAGCGACTGCTTTAGCAAGTTTGAATAGTAGGGTTTTGTTAATAGATTTTAATCTTACATCCCCTTCTTTAAATTTGATGCTGGGCGAGATTAATCCTGAGTTTCATTTAAACCATTACTTAAAGGGATTGAGTTTAGAAAAAGATATTGTTTACGCTCATCCAAGCGGTTTAAAGCTTATCTTTAATTCCGGCGAAGAAGTTCCTAATAAAGACTTGGTTTCAAGGCTTGATTCGTTGATTGATTCTTTAAGTAACTACTTTGATTACATTTTTATCGACACATCCCCTTCCTTATCAGAGGATACTCAAAAGGCTATATTTTGTTCACAATTCGCAATAGGAGTTTCTGAACCTACAATAAGTTCATTAACGCATACTTTTAGAGTCCTCAAGTTTGCTGAGGAAAAAAATACTGACATTGTAGGCATAATCTTGAACAAGGTTGGTTTATTGAATACAGAAATCTCAATTAAAGCAATTGAGAATATAACTAATTATAAAGTTTTAGGTGAGATCGCATTTAATAATAAGATACAAAAATCGGAGTTGGTTAAACATCCTTTAGTTTATCTTTATAGAAACCACAAGCTCTCACAGAATTTTTTTAAGATCGCTCAATTCTTAATGGGTTCTAAGTATGAAGAAATGTTGGATAAGCATGCCAAAAAAAGTTTAGATGAAGTTTATTCAAAGTTAGGGCTTGATCCAAAAAAGCATGAATAAAATGGGCAAAACAAAGTTATCAAAAAACAAAGTAAAATATAACGCATTATTTGAAGTTCATTTAGCGATGATACTTCTTTTCATTATGTTTTTGAATTTTCTTTATCTTGGCTTAACTATCAGCATAAACAACTTGTTTAATTCTCTCTGGATAACCTATCTAAATCCTCTGATGTATTTAATATATCTCTGTTTGCTTAAATCTGTTTTAATCCATGAAAAAGCACCAGCTGAGGTTTCTTTATTTAACAGGCTATTTTTATTCTCGCTAGCTCTTTTGAACATAGTTGTTTTTATGATGTCTTTTAACTTGTTGATAGTTGACGCTATACTTAACCTGCTTTTAGTTTTTATTGTGTTTATATTTTCAGGAATAAATATATTTAAAAAATACTAAACTTTAGTTTCTGAAAAACTTAAGATGATCGTTGGTAAAATTATTGGGACTGCGAATACTAAAGAGTTTAAGTTTCTTGTTACTGGCAAAATCAAGAAGTTTGATTATGTTCAGGTTTATAATGAGAACGGTCATTATTGTTTATGTCAAGTTGTTGAGCTTAGCAGAGATGATGAGAAAAAGGTTGCAGACTGCATTGTTTTAGGATTTAAGGATAGTGATGGTTTAATTAAACTTCCTAGGGAACCTTTCAAACCAGGCACTGAAGTATTGGTAGCATCTGATGATTTCATCAAAGAGGTTATTGAAATCCAAAAAAATGGATTGTTTATTGGATTTCTTGAAGGAAAACGAATCCCTGTTTATCTTGATACTAACAAGTTATTAACAAAACATCTTGCTGTGATTGCAAAGTCAGGTTCAGGTAAATCTTATGCTATGGGTGTAATTACCGAAGAGATTCTTAAGAAAGATATCCCTTTATTAATCATAGACCCTCATGGTGAATATTCTTCTTTAAGATTTCCAAACTATGATTCTGAAGAGGAACTTAAGAAAATAGGTTTTAAACCAATCGGTTTTTCTGACAAAGTTGTTGAATATGGAGACCCTCAAGTTAATCCTAACTGTGCCCCTTTACGACTTAAGGAAAATCTGACCCCCGAAGAGTTCGTTAACCTTTTTCCTGCAAAACTTAACTCTTCACAACAGGTTATGCTTTACAATGTTCTGAGAACTTTAGAGGAGCCAACGATTGATGATATTATTCTTGCTTTGGAAACTGAAAATAGCTCAGCAAAGATTAATTTGATTGCCCAACTCAAGTATCTTAAGAACACAGGTTTGTTTGACAGCCAAGGGATAATTTATAGTGAGTTGATTAAAAAAGGTGTTTGCAGTATAATTAATCTTAAAGGATACTCTTGGGATGTACAGACTTTAATAGTGCACAAAATTTTGTCTGATTTGTTTTTATTAAGGAAACGAAATGAGGTGCCACCATTTTTTTGTATTATTGAGGAAGCTCACAACTTTTGCCCGGAACGTAGTTTTGGCGAAGCTAAGTCTTCACAGATTATAAGAACTATTGCATCAGAAGGCAGGAAGTTTGGGCTTGGCCTAGCAATAGTCTCTCAAAGGCCTGCAAGAGTAGACAAAAATGTTTTGTCCCAATGTTCTACTCAGATAATTCTAAAAACAACAAATCCAAACGATTTAAAGGCTATCTCAAATTCAGTAGAAGGTTTAACCTCTGAAAGTGAAAAAGAGATTAGGAACTTGCCGATAGGCACAGCAATTGTTTCAGGGGTCTTAGACAGACCTTTGTTTGTTAAAATAAGGCCAAGACAAACTAAGCATGGCGGAGACGCTTTTAATTTTGATGAGTCTAATGAAAAAATTATCGATAAACCTGATGCTCTTCCTTTGATCAAGCCAAGAATACCAAAGAAAGATTTAGAAATAATCACTAACAAGAAGCTTAAGGAAGTCCTGGTTCCTGCAGTTTATCTAACTCTTGAATCAGGCAACAAGAAATTTAAGGTTCTATTTGATTTGATTAATGGTTTTGTTATTAAAGACATTGATAAAAGAACCTATCTTAAAGAAATTCCAAGAGAGCCTGCTGAAATGGAGAGCTTCTATAAAATAGAGTTTGTGCAAGATTATAAGTTTGACAAAAAACTCGAGCCAAAAATCTCAGAAAACGAAGTTGTTTCAAAGGTTGATAAGTTGTTTAAGGTTGTGTCAAAAAGACATTGTTTCTTTGTGCTCTATGCTCCTGAGAATTGATTAAATTATCTTTTTTATGTTAAAGTTGGAAAAATTTTATAAAACAAAAAAACCTGTTTTTGAACTATGACCAAAACTAAGTCAAAAAAATCAAACAAAAAAAGCGGACGCAAGTCTTCATCAAAATCAACCTCTTCAAAAAGCAAAGGACCTAATACAACCTCAAGAAGTTCTAAAAAATGGGTTAGCTTTATAATTTCAATTATTCTGTTGGTTTTAATTATTTTTTTATCAAGAAATCCTGAAATCAAGAGAACAGGAGTTTCATTAGTGAATTTCTTCACAGAAAAATGTGATTGGTTCGGAACTTTAGAATGCAAAGATTTAACTGTTTATTCAAACGGCACATTAAAACTTAAACTTATTAATCCATCTCTGAATTTATCATCTGCCAACCTATTTTTATTCAATTCACAAGGTGAGAATTTTAGTTGTGAACCCATTTCTAGATGGAAGAGTGGAACAGAAAAGGAAGTAATATGCAAAGTGCCTTATGGAACTATTGGAGAAAAAACAAACCTTTCTTTTAAGTTTGTGTATTCTCCTGAAGATAGTCCAATATATATTACAGAAACTGGCTATTTCATAACAAGATATGAATAAAAGTTAGAGCGACAAGCTTTTTTCAGTATTAAAGATGATTCTCTGAGGGCTTAAAATATTAATTTTTACTCCAACGCCTTTAGTTGTTGAATTCATTATGCTAATTGTTTCAGAGGTTTTGAAATTAACGCTTTGACTTTGAGAAAATTCAGTTATAAAATGTAAAGCAACAAACAGCGAAATTACAATAATTATAGAGATAATATACTTCATCAAAAGCTTCCTAAACTTAATCTTTTTCTTTGCAATGGTTAAAGCTTCAACGATATCAGCATAATCCCAACCAACCTTTTCAAGGTCTTTTTCAATCTTAATCTCGTCCTCTTTTTCTAACAATCTTTTTTGTATATAATTGACAAGTTCTTGATTATCCATGTTTGATGTTTTGGCATAAAGACATTTTAAATTTTTCTAAACTTACCATTTTACGAAAACTATATTAAAACCTAATTTCTATTTATTTCTAAAATGAAAAAATCAAGTTTAGATCTTCTCAAGATAGGAATGTTCCTTTTAGGAATCTCAGCTTTGATACTTTCAGGCATAGCATTGCATGCCTATCTTAGGAGTTTAAACGAGGAACCATATTCTTTACCTTTCTATGCATATTGTCAGCAGGGAAATATTATCATACAAGCAAATCAGGACTTAGATAACATTTCAGTTTATGACACTAAACAGAATATGTTTTGTCATTTCAATCAGATTCCAAGAACTTCTGAAGAGTTATGTGATGTAAATGATGTTAATTCAACAATGTTTGTAGTCGAAAGCCCTTTATCTAAAAAAGTGGTAAGTTGCTATCTGCCTGAGAAACCATTACTTAGGTGAGTTAATGAATTAATTCATGCTTATTATGTTTTTTATCTTCTCTACGATTTCGTTTAGTTGTTGTTCATCGTTTGCTTCAGCATTTAATCTTACCAAAGGTTCAGTATTGCTTTTTCTAACATTAAACCACCAGTTTTCGCTTTTAACAGTGATTCCATCTAATTCCTCAATTTTGTAGTCCTTGAATTCAGATTTTATTCTTTCAAGAACTTTATCTGCATCTTCAACAGTAAAGTTTAGTTCAGGCGTTTTTGGATATTTCTTGTATTGATTTAATATCTCAGAAACCTTTCTTGTATCTTTCTCAAAGATCTCCAAGACCTTAAAGAAATTGAAAATTGCGTCATCAATGCAATAGTTTTCCTTGAACATGATATGGCCTGAGAACTCTGCACCTAAGATTGCATTATCCGAATTTAACAGCATTTTTTTATAATATGGATTTCCTACAGGCAATCTTGTTGCTTTTCCGCCTTTCGACTCAATAATCTCATCTAATAACTTGCTTAACCTTAAATCAACGAAGACCTCCCCTTTCTTCTTGTTTAACTCAGAATCAACTAGCAATGCAACAATCTCGTCCATAGTTCTAAAAACTCCATTTTCATCAATCAATCCAAATCTGTCTCCGTCGCCATCAAAAGCAATTCCAAAATCAGCATTACTTTCTAACACTTTATTCTTTAAGTCTTGTAAAGTTTCTTCTTTCACAGGATTTGCTTCGTGGTTTGGAAAATCCCCATTTATTTCAAAGAATAAAGGAATGTAATTTAGGTTAAACTCTTTTGCAATGCTCTCAAAAACCTTTCCAGCAACACCATTCCCTGCATCAACCACAAATTTCCTGTTTCCAGAAAAGTTAAACTTGCTCTTTAGATACTTCTTATAATCTGTCAATATGTTAGTCATTTCAATGTCTCCGATACCTTGTATTTTTTTACCTTGAAGATAAATCTTTAAAATCTCAACTAAGCCATTCTCAAAAAAGATTGGCATTACCCCTTTAGAAAACTTTAAACCATTGTAGATTCTTGGATTGTGTGATGCAGTAACCATTATACTGAATTCAGATTTGCCAATTGCTGACGAAAAGTACGCCAAGGGCGTAGTTACTATTCCTAAAGATTTTACTATAGCCCCGGCGGTTATCAAAGCATTACAGACATTATCATAAATCTCTGGAGAACTGTTTCTGCCATCCCTGCCAACACTTATAACAGGCTTGTCAATATTAAACTTCTCTTTAATGAAAATTACAAAAGCTCTTGCGATTTCAGCTGCAATCTTTCCATTAATCTCTTCAGGATATATTCCCCTAACATCATACTTCTTAAAAATTTTAGTTATAGCAACCATAACTCGTTACTTTAATTTAGAATTTTTATAAATCTTATTATTTAGTCGTTCAACTAAGAATTTTGTATTAACAAATTTTCATTGGATTAATCAGCTTCTTTATTTCTTATAAACAATTTCAATAACATCTCCGCTGTTTAAAACATGGTCTTTTCCAACAACTTTCTTGCTCTTTACATCAATAGCCTTTATGAAATTGTTACCTAAATCGCTATGAATTTTATATGCAAAATCTAGAGCCGTGCTTCCTTTGGGTATCAAAAAACAATCAGGCAAAACATTTCCGTGCTGGTCTGTAAGTTTGTTGACGCCTCCTGGAAACACATAGATATAGTTTCCAACATCAAACACAGCTTTATTAATTACCTCTTGAACACCTGTTGACCCAAATTTATCCAAAACATTCTTTTTAATGAATTCTAATGCCTTTAATTGTTTATCGTTAAGTTTGTCTGGTTGCAGAATCTTGAAATCACTTTCTCCTGGGATATATTCAATTAAACCTTTTTGGCTTGCTTCCTTTAAGGCAAGCTCGCTTTCCGCAGAAACAGGAATGATTTCATAATCCTTGAATGTTTCTTTCAATCTTTTGATATTTTCTTCCGCACCGGGAATATCCATTTTATTTGCAGCAATTATTATAGGTTTAGTTTTTTTACGTAATAAAGATACAAAAGTCATTAATGTTTTTTCATCCCATTTCTGCAAGTCTTCACTTAAGTTAAGCTCTTGAAAACATTCCTTAACTTGATCTTCTGTAGCATTTAAACCTGTAAACTGTTTAGTTATTGCTTTAACAGGATTTAGATGTTCTTGGGAAACTTGTCTTGAAAACCTTTGCCAGACTTTCATAAAAATCTGATAAAACCACATGTCTAATTCTCTCTCTAAAAATCTGATGTCTTCAGCAGGGTCATAACTTAGGGGTTCCACAGGCTCTCCTTTTTCATTGGTTGAACCTGATGCGTCAATGATATGAATTAGCACATCGGCTTGCCTTAAATCATCTAGAAACTGATTGCCCATACCTTTTCCTTCATAAGCGCCAGGGACCAATCCTGCAACATCAATCATCTCTACAGGAACAAACCTTTTATGATTTATGCAATAACCTTCTCTAGGGTTGCATTGGACTCCAAAGAACTCGTCTGCGCATTTAACCTTTACATAACCTATACCTCTGTTAGGCTTGATTGTTACAAATGGATAATTTCCTATTTCAGCGCTCGCTAATGTGCAAGCTTTAAAGAAAGTACTTTTTCCAACATTAGGCTTGCCAACAACTCCCAATAATAGCATTTTTATCACAGATTCTTAATTTCTAATCTCTTACTTTATAATACCCAATAAATTGTAAACTAATCTATCTGCTGCCTTTACAACTTCTGTATCGTTTAAACCCTCAACAATAACACAGAAACTATCATTGTAAATCTGAGTTTTGTTACCAATTTTTAGATAAATTACAGTTTGGTTTAATGTTGCGTTTTTACAAGTTATCTCGGGATAATTATACCTGTTTTTTAACTCTTCTGGAATGTAAGTTACTGTATTTATTGTAGGTATGTTAAGCATTCCAAAGTTGCTTGTTCTTGGGCTCGTTATTTTTGAAATCTCAACTTGGGCTTTTCCAACTCTTGAAGGATAATCTGGTTCTGTTGTTATGTAAAGCTTATTAGCTTTTAGGATTAAATCATTAACTTTGCCAAAAACAGGAATGTTCTCAACTTCTTTCGGTCCATAAACGAAAGAGACATCATATATAAAATCACCAACCTTTATTTTGCTATACCAGGCATACATACCTTTTTGGAACAGGAAGCCATTATATCTATAACTTTCAGGGTGAAATGTCTGATTTATCTGGACTTGAGGTTGATTATGACTTTGTGAGAGCATAAAGAACAGAGCAAAAACACCAACAATAATTATTAATCCTAGAGTTTTAAATAGAAGGTTAGTTGATTTTTTTTTATCATTGTTTTGTTTATCTTCTTTGTGCCCTTCCTTTGTCTTATTAGCATCATTCTCAGGGTTTTCTTTTTTTATAGTGTCATTGTTTTTTTCTTTTTTATCATTATCTCTTATTTTTTTTGACTTTTCATCAAGTTCTTCATCCATATTCTTTTCGGACTCTTTGCTTTTTTTCAAAAGAATCACCTTCAGAGTTTATAATAAACTTTTATTGCCTGATAATGCCATAAATTCTATATGCTAAAGCATCCCTTAAAATGATATGACCGTATGGTTGGCTTGAGATTAATTTTAAACAATACGACTCTTCGTCAATTTTGGTATCATTTCCATCAACTAATTCTATTACAAAGTTATCAGAGGTTGCATCTTTGCAAGTAACGATGGAATAATTAAACGAGTTTTGACTAATGGCTCCGAACTCTGCATTTTTACCAACACTTAAAAAATCAGTCTGTAAATAAAACGCTGCTAAACCTAATGCCTCTTTATAATTTGAGTTCGGGTCTATGCTAATCGTAACCTTCTTGGCATTAAACATTTTATTAAGAGCTTCATTCGGAATATTCATATTTTCAGCATCAAAAGGTGTAGTAAAAAACTGTAACGTTGCGCCATTAATCTGAGTAGTTATCTTGTTTTGAGAGTATTGAAAGGTGTATCCATTGTATTTAAATGAATTTAAAGAATTATTATTGCTGCTATTCGAGACCCATATGCTCAATGAACTTAATACGAACATTATTGAGATAAAAACTCCCCAAATAATCTGCAACCTTTTTTTGCGAGCTTCCTCACTCAGATTTTTTTTACTTTTCTTTTTCATTTGAAGGAAGTATAAACTAGCAAGGGTTTTTAAATTTTATTTAATTTCAAAGTTTTTATTACTTTTATTTTATCTCAAAACAACAACAATACAAAACTAGCGACATAAACCATTGTCAGAAAATCCGCTAATGATGTAGACAAAGGTATCAATATTTCGTCAGGGTCTTTATTCTTTTTAAAGAGATATAAACCTAAAACAGAAATAATTATGAACAGAAAAAGTATCAATATCTCAACAACAGCTACAGATATTAAGAAAACTTTTAAACTTGAAACTATGTTAAGCTGATGCTCTACTATTGCGCTTATGAATATACCTAAAAAGGAGATTATTGCAGAAAACTGAAATCCAGCAATGGATATCTCTCTTAACAATCTTTTCATTTCCTTGTTGTCAAAAGCGTATTTCTCTTTAATTTTTCCTTCATAAAGCCATGTGCTGAATTTTGATGAGAACACTATTGCAAAGTTTCCCATTAAATCATTCAAGGATGGAAAAATAACAATTATAGGGAGTACTTTAGTGATTATTGATTCAATACCTTGAAAACTTAGGCCGCCTAAACTGCTAATTATTGAGGTTATCAATAGTACAAACAAGCTTAGGATGTAATTCTTAGTTTTTGACTGAATTCTATTTTTGTTTTGAAATTTTGAAATCATTTTTCTAAATTATAAACAGCAATGCTGTAATGAATAAGCAAGATGTACCAATTAAATCTGAGAGAGAGGTTATTATTGGGCCACTAATTATATCTAAATCAAGTCCTTTCTTAATTGCTTTTAAAATAAGAAAATACATGAAGATTGATAAAAATAAAGATGAGATTATTGAACCTACGATAGCAATGGGGATTATTAAAGGATAAGCAATTTTAAGGGTGAAAAGCAATGCAAAGTAACTAAAAATGCCAAGAAAAGTGCTTATGACTATAGAAGTAATGCTTGTTTTGGTCAGTTCTTTTATTAAACGCTTAGTATTTGATAACTTTCCGTCTTTAATTTTTATGTTGCCAAGCGCAATTTCAGATGAAATGTTTGAAGATAAGATGCTGTATATACTACCTCTTAACTGAATAAAGCCTGGAATTAAAATGAAAACGCCAGGAACACTCATCAGAACCTCTCTAAAAAGGGTGATTACACTGCCGTTTAATATGTCAATTAATATTGAAATTCTTCCAGAAAGCAAAATCTCTTTTAATTCAGAATTACTCGAAGATTCTTGTGATGACATCTTTATCAAAATCACTCCCGATTATCGTCAATGAATCATTTTTCTTTAACAATACATTCCTCCTAAAAGGAAGAAATATGTCTTTTCCCCGTTTTACCATTAATATTTTAATTCCAAATTCTTTAGTTAATTTCTGAGTGGAAATTACATTATCTTTTGGAACTTTAATTTGTATTATCTTTTCAGAAATCTCATCCAATACCTCTTTTAGGATGGGATGAACTTCTTTTTCTTTAATACTAATAATCTTTTGCGAAGTTTCGCTTACCTCTTTGATATAATCCAACAAATCAAGGATTGAGATTTTTCTTTCAGTTTTGTCAGTTACTTTAAACACTAGTTTTTCAGTTTCAAACTTTAATGTTTCAATTTCGTTCTTAATTTTTTCAATCTCTTTATCTAACAGTTTATTATCTTCAATCAAAGAAAGATACGCTAAATCCAAAGAGACTTTTGAAAGGTCTATCATTTTTATTAAGTTCTCTTTGATGTTCATTTTATAGTTAAATTTATGAAACATACTTTTAAACTATTTTCTTAACTTTTTAGTGTTTATTTGTTTATTTTCTTGTTTTGCTTCTGAAAACTAGAACTTACAAAATGATTCTCTTTACAATTTAGAGAAAAATTTAAAAAACGGCTTTGATAAAAGGATTTGTGTGAGAAAATGTTTATGTTATCTGATAAAATTAAGCCAAACGCTACAATTATAGAAGGTTTCCCAGGTTTTGGATTAGTTGCAAGCATTGCAACAGAGTTTCTTGTGGACCATCTTAGCTTTAAGTTGGTTGGCAAGGTTTTGAATGACCAATTACCTCCGTTAGTGTCAATAAGAAATGGAGAAAGGTTTTTACCGGTCCCGATACTTTATAACGAAGACCAGAATCTTATTCTCATTTACGGTTTAAACCCTGTTAATGGTCTGGAATGGAAACTTGCTAGAGATATTCTTGATTTGGCCAAGGAGATAAACGCAAAACGTATAATTAGTTTAGAAGGTGTTTACAATCCTCAGCCCGTGGAACCAAAGGTTTTATACTATTCAAATGACCCAGAGATTAAAGGTATTCTTTCTAATAAATACGAACCCTTAAAAAATGGAATAATTCTTGGTATAACTTCTGCTTTAATGAGTTTAAATGAAAATCATAACTTTACTTGTTTATTTGGAGAGACACACATAAACTTGCCTGATAGTGCTGCAGCAGCAAAGATTATTGAATGTCTAGATATAATCCTAAATCTTAATGTTAATACAAAACCTCTGTATGAGAAAGCCAAGGAATTTGAAACACAACTTAAAGAATTAGTTAAACAGGCAAAAGAGGTTTCACAGGAAAAAAAGCTAAAAGAAAATTTAGATTATTTAGGATAACAGAAAAAAATTTATTGTTCTAACTTGCAACCACTTAATTGGCTAATCTTCTGTAAGGAAAGTTCGCCTTCTATTCTTTTTCCATCTTGGAATATCCAAGTAGGGTATGCTCTAATGCCAGCTTCTCTGCAAGCTTGAGTTTGACTCCCGTCAGGGTTAGAACATTCAATATAAGTTAGATTCACTAAACCTTCCTTAAAAGCTTCCTTCTGCTCCCTACAATGAGGGCACCAGTATGCTCCATAAAGTTTTACTCCTTTGTCAGTTAAGCATTGGGCGAACCTTTCTAAAGCGCTACCACTTGTATTATTACTTACAATATTTGAAGTTATTGTAGTACTCGTTTTTAATCTCCCGTTTACAACAATAATAAAGATTAGAAGTACGACACTTATGACAAACCAAAACACTTTTTTATTTTCAAAATTCATTTTTATTTTCCTCCGAGACTGTTTGGCTGCGGCTGCCGGGATTCGAACCCGGATAACCGGCTTGGAAGGCCGATGTCATAGCCATTAGACCACAGCCGCACAAGGTTTGGAGAATACTTCTGATTTAAAAATTTATCTGTAAAAAATTGAATCAATTCTATTGAATAAAATCGCCTTCTAAGAGAACCTATTGTAAAAACTTTCTGATTATTTTATCTAATTACTGCAATCTTTTCAAAATTATTTGAACAATATTTATTTTGCTCCCTTTCTATAAATAGTCTTAAAATGAAACCTACTAAAAAAACCCAGGTTGAAATCCTATCTGAAAAAATTACAAGTTCTGAGAATGAAACAGATGTTAAAAACCAGGAGTTGTCTGACTTAATTCAAGATGTTGAGCAAGAATTGGATAAATATGACATTAACGGGAGGATTGAAGAGTATCTGAGACAGAGCGATAAGTATAACTTTATCTCTTCAAAATGGAACTTGGGATACCTTAAAGACA
Organism: Candidatus Woesearchaeota archaeon; assembly: GCA_030154045.1. Classification (GTDB taxonomy): domain Archaea; phylum Nanobdellota; class Nanobdellia; order Woesearchaeales; family JASKKU01; genus JASKKU01. Next base: position 14,598 of record JASKKU010000003.1, on the reverse strand, counting down.
ATATAAAGAGGTTAACCCTGCTTGAATCCGAACTTAAGCGAAGAACCAAGACTTCGCCGTTATATGACAGAATCTTTACCTATCTTAAAACATACTATGATAAAGATTACAAACAAGTTTCAAAATACGATTTGAATCAATTAATTGTTGAATACAGCAAACAGTTAGATAAGGTTGGTATTATTTACTCAGGGACTTTGAAAAAAGCATGGAACACGCAAAAGGAAATTGAGATGCAAAAAGATAAATTTACAAATTCGCTTGCGGAATCTAGAGTTGACTTACAAAGGTTATCCGAACAAAATTCAACTCTTGAACAAAAGTATCAAACTCTAGAAAATGTGCTTGCAAAGATGAGCAAGAACGATCCAAACTATTTTTACATAAGGAATCTTAAAACAAAAGTGTTCACGAATCTTTATGCCATCAAATCAGAAAGAAGAGTCAAACAACTCAAAATTGATTTTTATGAACAGCAGTATCATATTCTGGATTTAGCCTCAAAGATGCTAAGCTACATAGTTATGAACGCGCAGGCAGGATTGAATTATGTGCTTAATATGAACGATACAGTTAAGAGTTTAACGAACGCTTTCGGAGACATAAGAGATTTAACCAAGAATATGGGTTATTTGAATGAAGGTTTAAAATCATTGTATGGCGGACTTACAACCTTGTGGAACTCATCTTTTGAGAATGTTAAGAGCATGGGCAATATGACTAAAAGGGATGTGTTATCAAAGAACTTTGGTTTGAACCCAAATCTGGAATCAGAGATAAAATCCTTGATTTCGGATTCGATTGACTTTTTGGATGATGAATATTTGTCTTCATTGAGCGGATAGGTTTGAAGCTTAAAAATGAACCGGAGAACTTTAGACGACTTTATCGGCAATGAACCTGAGAAGAATGAATTAAAACAAATTATTGATTTTACTTTTTTATATAATGCTTCCTTAAGAGAAAATCCCGCGGCACCTTTCCCTAATAGAATCTTTTTGTATGGTCCTCCGGGAACTGGAAAATCTTATCTATGCAGGTTATTGATAGATTATTTTTTTGAAACCTCTACAAAATATGACATTCCAGTGGAAGTAATCTACATAGATTCGTCATTTAAAGACAAATACTATGGGGAGAGTGAAAGAAAACTGAGAGAAAAGTTGTCAAAGTTTAACAATTTTGATAAGATTACCATGATGGTAATTGATGAAATCGATACTTTATTTTCTTCTAGAACTTTTTTTGAGAACCAAACTGACGCCTCCATACTGGGAGAGTTGTTAAAAAGTTTAGAAGGAATTCTGGTTGAAAACAACTATAATAATATTTTACTAACAACCACAAATGCTCCTGAAAAGTTGGACCCTGCTTTGATTGACAGGATTGCAAATAAATCAATATTCATAAATGGTTTTGTAAACAAGAAACAGTATGCCGAATTGTTAGACAAAACCTTAAAGTTGTATGGTTTAGATTATAAACTACTTAACTTATCTCAAGAAGATGTTGATTTCTTCTCACAATGGTGCTATGAAAAAAAGTTAACTCCAAGAAAGACAAAACGAATAATCGATGAATTCTTGTTTCAGATAAAAAACAGAAATTATAATTTGAATCTTGAGGATTATATCCTTAAAGATCCTTATACAGTTAGGAGAAAACTGTATTCAAATAAGGAAATAAACATCAAGGAATTAATGTCTGCTTCTTTTGAGCGTACAAAAGATTTTTAAACACAATCTTTCTTTTAATAGAGATATGTACAAGCAAGCTATTGTGATAAGGTCTGATTTAAAACTGCCTAAAGGAAAACTGGCAGTTCAAGTAGCCCATGCTTCTGTTGAAAATGTTATCAAGTTGTTAAATAAGGGAGAATCTTCTTTAGTTAAAGATTGGCGTGATGAAGGGATGAAAAAGGTTGTATTGAAAGTTGATTCTTTTGATGAGCTTATTAAGAAATTCAATGAAGCAAAATCAAGGGGCTTTCTTGTAAGTTTGATCAAAGATGCAGGCAAGACTGTTGTTGAACCAGGAACCGTCACTTGTTTTGCGATTGGTCCTGACAAAGAAGAAAAGATTGACGAGATAACCAAAGACCTAAAGCTCGTTTAATACTAAAATTTCATAGAATGAATTATTAAAACAAAAAAGAAAACAGCTCAAGATTCTCTTATTCTGATTATAGTCCTTTATTTCTGAGTGCTGCAAACTTATCTTCTTCTTCTCTTAGTTCAATGATGTCAACTATCAGATCAAACAATTGAGGTTCTAGTCTTAGTATGTCCTTCATAGTTATAAGCCCTTTAAGCTTTCCATCTTCAGAGACTACTGGAAGATGTCTTATGTCTAGGTCTTTCATCTTCATTATTGCGTCAAAGATATCCTCAGATTCATCAATAGTAAATACTGATTTAGTCATAACCTTATGGATGGGTTCATTAACATCTACTTTATTTGCAATGACTCTCTGTACAAAATCTTCTTCAGTAACTATGCCTACTAGTTCGTCATTATCATCTTTAATTAATAGGCTTCCTACATTGTACTTCTTCATAATTTTTGCGCACTCTAGAATTGATGTGTTTGGCCTTGCGACTACGGGCCTTTTTGTCATAGCATCTCTAACAAAGATATTTGTTTTCATCTTGGTAAGGGGAAATACCGATGGCTTAATAAATTTATTGAATTGAGAAAAAGTTATTTTTATTTATCCTCAATCTTGCGATTTGAACTGTTTATTTTTATGTAAATCTTTTTTAATGATTCATATTCTTTAAGAACTTTCTTTAAAGCATCATCGCTAAGCTCTGAAAGAATCCTGTTTATTTCTAGGAAGATTTCTTTTGCGACTTCGGAATTTCCATTTTTCACATTGTCTCTAAAACTTTTTGCATATTCTTCAAATTGTGAGAGCAGTTCTTTATTTCTTTTATCAGCTTTTATTTTATTCTCTCTGAGATTTGCTTTAAGCCACCAAAGGTATAGTAATGATGCGGGCAAAATTACTAAAATTATAAACATTAATAGTGGGTGAGCAAAGATTATCCTGATAAAAAAATTCGGCATCTCCTCATTATTGACACATTCTTTTAAAACAGGATGACAATTCGCACTTTTGCAGTCGTTATTTGTTCCACATTTTTGATAAAGTTCACAGCTTTTACAACTTCCGCCGCAGTCTATATCGGTTTCATCAAAATCCCTAATACCGTTAGTACAGTGTATGACTTCTTGATAATTGCAGGCTTTGGTTTGTATCAGTTTATGTGACAAATTTTCAATAGGATAACAATTCCTCATCATGGTATTGTTTTCAAAACATTGACTCCAAGAAAAGCATACAGCATAAAAACTCTCATTATTTTCTGGATCTATTACCTTAACATAGAACTCTTCATCAAAGATTTCAGGGTTCTTTTCAGACAATAATATAAATATCAAAATCAAAAAGAGAATTACCAAAAAAGAATTAATTGTATACAATATCCTCTCTTTTTTACTTTTCTTCATATTGTTTTTGCGACTTTATAGGTTAATCTTTTAATTAAAACTTTTTAAACTTTATCTTAAGTATCTTAAATATTGTTGGGAATTTTACTTTTCTTAAACTTTTTATATTTTAAATCATTGTTTCTTTTTATGAGAGCATTTTTGGCAATAAATCTAACTAAACAATTAAAACAGGAGATTATGACTCTTACAAAAGAAAGATTTAAAGATTTGGACAAAGCTCTTAAAACAAAACCTGTTGAAGAAAAAAACTTGCACATTACATTAAGGTTTCTTGGGGAAATTAATGAAGATGAGAAAAACAATGTTGTTTCGCAGCTTAAAACTGTTAAGGTTCCGAAGTTTACCTTAGAATTTAATCAAATAGGTTACTTTTCTCATAATGGCTTGCCTAGGGTAATCTTTCTCAAAGCGGAAAGCAAACCCTTTACTGAGTTAGTTTTAAGTATTGATGAAAAACTTTCTTTAGCCAATATTAAATTCGATAAAAAGCCGCCTGTTTGCCATTTAACTTTGTATAGGGTTAAGTATGTTAAAGATAGGAATCTCGCTTTGAATATGCTCGAACCTAAGACAATCCAACCTTTTAAGTTGATTGTTGATTCTTTTGAATTGATGAAGAGCACGCTTTCTAGGGAAGGTCCAACTTATTCTATTATCAACAGTTTTGACCTGATTTAAATCCATTGGACACTGGACATCCCTGCGTTTAAGGTTTTTAAAAAACATAGGTTATATGTTTTCTATAACCAATCAAACGAGGTGAAAAAATGCTTGCCCAAGATCTTGATGAAAAATTCGTTGAAAGGATTTTTTTGGAGAGAATTAAAGAAATAACCCAAGAAGCTGTTAAGGCTAGAAGCTTAGATGTTCAGTTTTCAGATGCATGGATTTAATTATTTTTTTGTCTTTTTAGTTGTTTTAACTGGTTTTTATTTGTTTTTTAATATTTGATTTTTCTTTTTTGTTTTTATCTCTTGCATTTCTTGTTCTTTATTCTACTGTAACGCTTTTAGCAAGATTTCTAGGCTTGTCAGGGTTGTATCCTCGTGTGCTAGAGATATAATATGCAAATAACTGTATTATTGGAGAGATTATTATGGGATATATATCTTCATTTGCTTTAGGTACATATATTACATCATCGCAGATTTTTTCCAACTCTTTGTTTCCTTCAGAGGTTATGGCAACAATTTTTGCATTTCTTGCCTTGCATTCTTCAATATTACTTTTCATCTTACTGTAGAATTTATCTTTGGGTGCAATAGCAAAAATCGGGAACTTCCTGTTGAGCAACGCAATGGCACCGTGCTTTAATTCTCCTGCAGGATACGCGTTAGCGTTAATATAACTAATTTCCTTTAGTTTTAATGCGCCTTCTAAAGCACTGGGATAATTTATTCCCCTGCCAATGTACATGAAATGATGGTACTTTTTATATTTCTTGGCAAGCGGCTTTATATTGGACCTTTCGATTATCTTTTTAATTATCTCGGGCAGTTCAATAAGCGATTTTAAGACCTCTTTTACTCCTTTGTCGAAAGCATTTTTCTTTCTAAGTATCTCTAATGCCAAAAGGTATAGCACTATTAATTGATTAACATATGTTTTGGTAGCAGCTACCCCTATCTCAGGGCCCGCATTTATGTATATTGTAACATCGCTTTCCCTACTAATTGTTGACCCAACAACATTTGAAACTGCAATAACTTTTATGCCCTTATCTTTAAGCATCCTTATGCTTTCTAAAGTATCGGCAGTTTCTCCTGATTGAGATATTGCAATAACTAAACTCTTTTCGCTTGGCGAAATTTTCTTGTATCTAAACTCGGAAGCAAATTCTACATCAATGTCTATGTTTAGATGCTTTTCAAGAAAATACTTGAAAACCAAGCCAGCATTGTAACTTGTGCCGCAGGCTATGACTTTTATTTTGTCAATATCCCCTAAATTTAAGTCTTTAATCTCTTTTAGGTAAACTTCATTATTGCTAATTCTGCCAGCCAATGCATTCTTTATAGTTTCAGGCTCTTCATAAATCTCTTTAAGCATAAAATGTTTAAATCCTTGCTTCTCGGCAGATTCCTCATTCCAGGAGATTTTTTGAGGTTCTCTTTTGATGGCATTTCCTTCAAAATCAAGAACTTCAAAATCGTTTTTACTTAAAATTACAACCTCTTTGTCATCCATGAAATAAACCTGTTTTGTATACTTTAATATTGGAGTAATGTCAGAAGCTAGTATGTTGAAATCATCGCTTAAGCCAAAAACTAGAGGACTGCCTTTTCTGACACCAATGATTCTCTCTGGCTCTTCTGAACTTAATATTGCTAAAGCAAATGAACCCTTTAACAAATTAACACTTTTCAAAACAGCCTCTTTTAAATCTCCTTTGTAATTTTCTTCAATCAGGTGGGCAATAACTTCAGAATCAGTTTCAGACTTAAACTCATGCCCTTTATTCTTTAGAGTTTCTTTAATCTCTTCAAAATTCTCAATGATTCCGTTATGAACTAAAGCAATCTTGTTTTTGCAATCAGTATGAGGATGCGCGTTTATTGTATTTGGGATGCCATGGGTTGCCCATCTTGTGTGGGAAATTGCCGCGTTGATCTTTATGGGTTTTACCTTTGGAATCAGTTTATCAATGCTTCCAACGCTTTTTTTAATTACGATTTCTTTGTCTTTAATATATGCGATTCCTGCAGAATCATAACCTCTGTACTCTAATTTCTTGAGCAAGTTTAGAACTTGTTTTGTCTCAAAACCTTTGCCAATTAAACCAACGATACCACACATTTTTTATCTTATGATTAAGAACTCTTTTTAAAAATTGTGAAATTAAAAACAAAAGTTATTTTTGGTTGGGTTTATTTCTTAGGTTTTATTCCTTTCAAATCTATTTTTTTGACAGCTTCTTTAATTCTGTCCATCAATTTCTTTGAAATCTTCTTTGAACCATTAATCGTTCTGCCAACTACATTTATGTTTTTTAATACTAAATCAACATCCTCAAGTCTATTTCCAAAGCTCTCAAAGTAAACAAGTTTATCTAACTGAGCCTTAGGTTTCCTTTCAGAACTCCTTTCGTAACCTATAGTTATAATGCCTTGTGCCCTATACCCTTCAGGAATATCTAGTAATCTTGCAATCTTGAGCTCATCAAATGCTGCAACAAAACATGCTCCTAAGTTTAAGCTCTGTGCGCATAATAACATATTCTCGGCAGCCATTGCCACATTTTGAATACAGTACAAACTTTCTCCTCTTATTCCATAAAACTTCTTGCATTTATCGCAATCTCCTACTAAAACAATATGCCATGCAGCTTTTGCCATCCACCACTGTTCTAAGCAAGCTTCAGCAATCTTTTCTTTTTTTTCTTGGTCTTTAACTAAAATAAAGAAGTAAGGCTGCAAGTTCCCTGAACTAGGAGCTAATCTTCCAGCTTCAAGGATTAAGCCAATATCATCAAAACTTACAGGTTTATCCAAATAATCCCTAACAGAATGTCTTTCTTCAAGAACTTTGAAAAGTGCATCTTTTAGTTCCATTTTCGCAATCTTAACTTTTTGATGATATTAATAATTTGTGGTTTTTAAAATTAGAGAATAATAAAAAGGTTTATAAATCTGCTTTTTCAAGTCATTATTATGAAAATCGCTTTCTTTGAAACAAAAAACTGGGAAAAAAGACCTTTTAAAAAACTGTTAAGAAGCCATCGTCTTGATTTTTATAACGATCCGTTATCTGTAGAAACTGTTAAGCTAGCAAAACCTTACACAATAATATCAACATCAATTTATTCAAAAGTGGATAAAAAGGTGTTGTCTCAGTTGCCAAACCTTAAGTTAATAGCCACAAGGTCTACGGGTTTTGATCATATTGATATAAAAGAGTGTAAAAAGAGAGGTATTCGTGTAGCAAATGTTCCAAGCTATGGGGAAAACACCGTTGCAGAGCATACCTTTGCCTTAATCCTTTCATTGTCACGAAAGATGTATAAGTCGTGTCTTAAAACTCTAAGGAATGATTTTAGCATTGATGAAAGTGTAAAAGGCTTTGACCTATATGGCAAAACTTTAGGTGTAATCGGTGCAGGCAAAATAGGTTTGCATGTAGTAAGAATAGCAAAAGGTTTTGGAATGAAGGTTCTCGTTTATGATAAATTTCCAAACAAGTTTTTATCAGAGGTTCTTGGTTTTGAATATGCTCCTTTTGATGAAGTCTTAAAAAAATCAGATATTCTTACGCTTCATGTGCCTTACACCAAAGAAACGCACCATTTGATAAATATGAAAAATATATCTAAAATCAAGAAGGGCGCTATCTTGATAAACACATCACGAGGTTCTGTGGTTGAGACTGATGCTTTGATTTATGCTCTCGATAAAGGAATACTCTCAGGTTTAGGCTTGGATGTTCTTGAAGGAGAAGAGTTGATTAAAGAAGAAAAACAATTGCTTTATGATACTAATAGTCCTGAGAAGTTTAAGAATCTGATAAAAGATCACATACTTTTAGGCAGAGATAATGTTATTTTTACACCGCATATTGCATTCTATAGTGAAGAAGCTTTGCAAAGAATCATTATCACAACTGCAGAAAACATTATCTCCTTTATTGATAAATCTCCAAAGAATTTAATTGTTTAAGTTATTTGATGATAATATTTTGTAACCAAAACCTTTATAAAGGAATCAATTCTCCAACCAAAACATACTCCGCAGCACTACCCAGAGAGGTAGGAGGGGTGAGGTGTAAGTATGATACCAAAGGAACAAATTATAAAGTCCATTGAAGAATTAAAAAAGGTTTCACCTAAGAGAAACTTCGTACAGAGCGTAGATACTATAATAAATCTTAAATCTTTAGATATTAAAAAACCTGACCAAAAAGTCGATTTCTTTGTTCAATTACCGCATAAAGTTAAAGATGTAAAAGTTTGCGGTTTAGTTGCAACAGAACTTCTTGAAGAAGCAAGAAAGCATTTAGATTTCGTGATTCATGTTGACGATTTTCCAAAGTATGCTAAAGACCCTAAAGCAATTAAAAAACTTGCACGGGATTATGATTACTTTGTTGCTCAAGCGAACATTATGCCAAAGGTCGCAGCAACTTTTGGTAGAATTCTAGGTTCTAGGGGAAAGATGCCGAACCCAAAGGCAGGCTGTATTGTTCCTCCAAAAGCAGATTTATCAAATATGAAAGAGAGATTAAGCAAGACTGTTAGGTTATTAACAAAAAATGCACCAGTTATACACACAATGATTGGTAAAGAGGATATGAGTGTTGAAGAGTTGTCAGACAACCTTTACTCTTTAATTGACCACTTGCTTCATCATTTACCTTCAGGAGAGAATAATATTCGAAGCATATTTATAAAAACCACGATGGGAAAACCAATTCAGGTGAGATAATATGGCTCATGTTGCTCCATGGAAAAAGAAAGTAGTTGAAGAATTGACTAACGAAATAAAGAACAAGAGAGCTATTGGCGTAGTCCGATTGGATAATCTGCCTGCTCTTCAATTTAACAGAATGAGGGCAAAGCTTAGAGGTATTGCCACAATCAAAGTAGCAAAGAAGAGATTAATTAAATTGGCTTTAGAAAAAAGTGGAAAAGAGAATATACAGGAATTAGAGAAATATTTTGATGGTATGATCGGTTTGATCCTAACAGATGAGAATCCTTTTAGACTTGCAAAGATTCTTGAGAAGAACAAGTCTCCTGCTCCTGCTAAAGCAGGCCAAATTGCTCCAAGAGACATTGTAGTAAAAGCAGGTCCTACACCTTTTGCTCCGGGTCCAATTATTAGCGAGTTAAGCTCCATAGGATTAGTTGCAGGAGTGGATAAAGGAAAAGTAGCAATTAAGCAAGACAAAGTTGTTGTCAAGGAAGGTGAAGTTATCTCTGAAAAAGTTGCTTCTGTATTGACAAGGTTAGGTATTGAACCTATGGAGATTGGTTTAGATTTAAGAGCTGTTTACGAGGATGGAGTTGTCTTTGACAGTAAGACCTTGTATGTTGATGAGACTAAATATCGCGAGGATATCATTAACGCTGTAAGAGATTCGATAGCTTTATCAATAGGAATTGCATATCCAACAGAAGAAACAATAAAGACGCTAATTATGAATGCGCACAGAGATGCAAGGAACCTTGCGCTTTCACAGGAGATATTTGCTGATGCATTAGCAAAAGATTTAATAGTCCTTGCTCAAAGGAAATCAGAGGTACTTAAAGCGTTACTGGAGGGTTGAAAATGGAATATATCTATACCGCGTTGCTTTTACACAAAGCAGGTAAGGAAATTAACGAAGAGAATATGAAGAAAGTCCTTGAGGCCGCAGGTGTTAAGCCTGAAGAAGCAAGAATCAAGGCATTACTTGCAGCACTTGAGAATGTTGATATTGACGAAGCAATTAAAGAGGCAAGTGTTATGCAAGTAGCAGCCGCAGCTCCTGCTAGTGGTGCGGCCCCTGCGGCTGAAGAGAAGAAAGAAGAAGCTAAAGAAGAAAAGAAAGAAGAGAAAAGTGAAGAAGAGGCTGCAGCAGGTTTAGGCGCATTGTTTGGCTAAACCTTGCTTTTTTGTTTTAATTTTTTATTTTTTATATTGACTGTTTATTTTATTTTTTAAATTAGGGTTGTTGAGTGATAATGGTGGCGAGCGAACTTATTAATCAAATAAAGGACTTGCGTAAAGAAGTCGTAGAGTTAAAGAAAGCTGTTGCTGCTCTTAACGCTGAGAAGGAAGACTTGTTTAAACAAAAACTAGAGATTTCTAACAAAATCAAAGAATCCTTCTCTAAGATAAGGCAATTAAAACAGCAAAGAGACGCACTTAATGATGAGATTAAAGAATTAAAGAAGAAAAGAGACCCCTTAAACAAACAGATTAAAGAGCTCACTCAAAAACTTAAAGAATTGAGAAAGAATCGAGATTCTTCTAAAGTTGAATTAAAATATAATCCTAAGGTAATTGAGAGAAAAATCAGAAAACTTGAGTTTAAGTTGGAAACAGAAGTTCTTTCCATGGATAAAGAAACACAATTAAGGAAAGTTATTAGAGACTTGAATTCAAAGCTAAAAGAGATTAGAGAACAGGCAAAGGATTACTTTGAGATTCTTGATTTAAAAAAGAAGATTAAAGAGATAAAACATGAAGCTGACAAGTATCATTATAAAATTCAAGAGAATGCCAAAAAAACAAAAGAGCTTCATGAACAGATTATCGCTTTAGCCAAAGAAATTGAAACCTTAAAAGAAAAAGAGAAAGAATTATCAGACAAGGCTTTTGAAAAGAAGAAAGAGTTCCTTGAGAAGAATGAAGTTCTTAAGCAGAAATTAAAAGAAGCAAGCAACTTATCAGATAAACTAAACAAAATCAAGGAAACAAAGACCAAAAACGTAGAAAAAGAGAAGAACGACGAACTAGAGAAACGTAAAAAAGAAGTGCTTGAGAAGATTTCAAAAGGTGAAAAACTAACAACTGAAGATTTATTGATTTACCAAAAGATTTTAAGCTCTGATGAAAAGTCTGAGGAGTGAATTTTTAGTTCTAATTAGTTCTTATTAATTCTTTTCTAGCATTTTTTTGGAGTACCTTTTATTCTTTCTTATCTAAAACCTACAGAAATATTTTTAAACATTAAAAAGAAAAATAGATTTATGCGTTTTACAAAGGAACTTTTATCCCTTTTAAATAATTTTAAAAAACAAATTGTTGATTCTGATAATCTTAGAGAGAACATAATAAAAAAATCTAGGGTCATATTAAAAGATTCAAAGAAAGCTATTTTTCTGTTAAACGATTTTCAGTTCAAGAAATCGAGAGAATTAATCTTGTCTAACTTTGAATTAATAAAAAAGATTTATGATTCCCATGACCGTGCTGTTTTAGCCCACATTGGAGCGTTGTCCGAATCAATCCAAGAATTTTCTGAATCTTATATTCTTTATAATGTTCTCTGTGACATTTTTAAACGAGATGATTATATAGAGGTTGACTTGCTTAACATAATTAATTTTGAGGATTATCTGAAAGGATTGTGTGATGTCTCAGGAGAATTAGTCAGGATTTCTGTTAAACTTTCTATAAAAGACAGGGTTGATGAGATTGTAGAAATTGAAGAAATCGTCAAGAAAATTTATTATCATTTGCTACAATTTACGAACTACTCAGGTTCTTTACGTAATAAGATAGATTCTGTTAAATGGAACCTAAGTAAAATACAAGAAGTTATATTTAAATACAAAATGAGGTGAAATCATGAAAAGGCTTGAGTTGAATGATCTAGTTATAGAATGGCTAGGTCATGCATCTTTTAGGATTTATAACAACAAATCAGGTAGAAGAATTTACATTGATCCTTATAAAATAGATGTTACAGAACCGGCAGATGTTATCTTAATAACTCATTCGCATTACGACCATTTTAGTCTGGAAGATATTAATAAAATTAAGACTGAGAAAACAAGGATTTATGCACCAAAGGATGTAAGCATTAATGCAAGCAAGGTTTATATTGTTGAACCAGGCATGTTCTTCCATATAAACGACCATCTAAAGATCGAAGTTTTCCCTGCATACAATACCAATAAACCATTCCATCCTAAAGAAAAGAAATGGGTAAGCTATAAGTTAACGTTCAATGGCGAAACAACATTATTTCATACAGGGGATTCAGATGTAATTCCAGAGTTTCTTAATTTGAATAGTATAGATGTGTTAATGATTCCTGTTAGTGGAACTTATGTGATGGATGCAGAAGAAGCAGCTGAGTTATGCAAAAGGGTAAGACCAAGATATGCAATACCTATGCATTATGGAACTATTGTCGGCTCTCAGACAGACGCAGAAAAATTTGCGCAGCTTTGCAAGGATTTTTGTGAAGTGGTTGTTTTAGAAAAAATTTAAATATGCTTTTTTTCGCAAAAAATAAAAAACAACTCTCCGAGTTTCAGTATAAGATAAATCTTTCAGACCGAGGTAAGTAATAATGGACCCACTTTTTATATTACTCGCAATAGGGGTGATCTTTTTTTTCGGATTATTATCATCATTAATCTCAAACAAGATAAAACTTCCAAATATGCTTTTACTTATTCTGGCCGGCATATTCTTAGCAAACTTGCCTATTTTTAGTCAAAAAACGCCTTTTGATGATCTAACTTTAGTTTCAACAATTAGCACTATTGCTTTAGTCTTAATTATTTTTTCATATACATCCAGATTTAGAATAAAGGATTTTGATTCTTTATCAACAGATGCAGGCCTTATCACGCTTTTTTCAGTTATCTTCACTTTAATAACAGTATCTCTTCTTGTGCACTTTGTCCTTGGTTTAAATCTAGTACTTTCTTTAGTTTTTGCAAGCACTCTTGTAGGCACAGATCCCTCAGCAGTAGCTCAATTTTTACCAAATGTAAGGAACAAGTCTATTAAGCTCTTGTTTGTAGAATCAATAATCAATTCCCCGATTACCGTATTAGCGCCTATCGTTTTCTTGGATTTTGTTAATTTTAAACCAGTTTCTGGAGAGCTTTTGACAACTTTTTTTACAGCTTTCCTATCTCAGGTCATTGTAGGTATAGGCTCAGGTTTTGTTATCGGCTTAGTGTTTTTCAAGTTTATGCGAAAGAGCTATTCTGCAAGTTTGTCTCCGTTAGCACTTATAACCGCTGCCCTTTTGGCTTATGGCTTGGCAGAATATCTTTCAGGTAATGGTGTTTTTGCAGTGACTACTTTAGGCTTATTTTATGGAACAGTTTCTATTAAGAACAAGTTTGTTCTTTCACAGTACTCCCGTGTTATTTCAGACATCTTAGAAATATTTGTTTTTATATTAATAGGCTTTCTATTCAAGGTTAAATTGATAAACTGGAAATTTGTCTTAGAGCTTTCCTTAATTTTTGGAACATATCTCTTAATGAGATGGCTAGCAGTTCTTCTCGCTTTGAGAAAATCAACCTTTTCAAAACTAGAGAAACATTTCATAACCTTCTTGCCTCCTAAAGGTGTAGTTACAGTTGTCATAATCTTAACAATTGCATTAACAGGAAATTTCCCAGAAGAAACAATTAATCTTTTGATAGGTTTTATAGTCTTGAGCCAATTGTTTTCAACGATTTTTGTAAAAATGAATGCAAAAAAGATTACTGATTACTCTAAGGTAAAATTAAGAAATTTCTCAAAAAACATACCTTAAAACCTTTAAGAATAAAAAAGATTATTAAACCTTTACAAACTCGAATTTCTTTATTACAGTATCTAAAATTAAGACTTCCCTTTCATCTTCAGGCGTATCTTTACTTAAAGCTCCAATGTTTATTATTGTGGTTTTACCTTCACTTTTTACATTCTTTTTATGGGTGTGACCATGGAAGATAAATTCAAATTTGCCCGATCTAACTGCCTCTTCTATAATGAGCGCGTTATCGCCATGAGTGACATATGCTAAGAAATTATCTTTGTTTTCTTCGTCCTCAAACTTTATTTCACTATTTTCGCCAACAAATTGGAAACCTGCATTTTCTATTGCTTTTTTTAATTCTTCAAGATTTGGTTTGTCCATGTTCCCTTGTATAAAGATCCCGTTTTTTAGGCCTGCATCTTTTAAAGCTTCCACCATTTTTCCACTGACTATGTCTCCACAATGGATAAAGGCCTCAGCACCTTTTTCTTCGAAAACCTTAGCAATATCTTTAGCAATTTCAACATTATCATGAGTATCACTCATAAAAAGCACTTTCATTCATAACACCTCTTTAGGCTTTTTTTGTTTATACCGGCCCCTCAAATCAATTTGCTCTAACCTTTTTAAGATTTTTTCTTTTTGTGATGGATTATAAACTTTTATTATTTCTTCAAAGAACTCTTCGTAAAACTCAGAATGCTTAGATTCTAAAGCCCTTCTCAATAGATGTAGGTCTACGGCTTTATCTTCTATTTTATGAGAATAAAAAGATAAGCCGAAGTCAATAAGATAAAGTTTTTCTCCATCCCACAGAAAGTTTGAAGTTGTTAAGTCGTGGTGAATTATATCATTCTCATGGAGTTTCTCTATAATTTCAGCAATTTT